>JBNMKN010000001.1:0-41541 GCA_050874365.1 Butyrivibrio sp.
ATATATGTCTACAGGGACAACTTTACTGCTGTCAATTAAAGGGTGACGGCCTTTTTTGATGTTAATTTTACCGTCACAATCCATTATAGGCTCAGAACCCTTGTAACTGTGGGAAAAACCTGCCTTTGCAAAGATAAAATCCAGTTCTTTGAGTATATCGTAATCGGTAAGAAGTTCTGCGGTGTAGTTGCCTGCCATTGCCGACAAGGAAGAAAGTATAACGGAGATTTCCTCACTTTCTTTTATCTCAAGTTCACGGAGGTCATTGTTAAGCTTTACAACCGACATAGGCTCAATGAAAAAAGTAGAACCTGTGTTACTCTGGTCGTGAATCATGCCGGGAACCTGTGAACGGTATTCTGCCTTGACAGGAACACAATACCTGCCGTCCCTTGTGGTAACAACAGCATCCTGCAGATATGTCCTGTAGCTTCCCGATATCATATGGGAAAGCTCGGACTTGATTCGCTCGTTGACATTTTTCTGTTGGCGTCTTATGTCTTTAAGATTGGTGCTTGCATCATCTGCGATTTCTGTTTCGGAAATAATGCAGCGGTTGATTTCATTCAAAACATCACTGACAGGATTAAGCAGGTTAAAACGCTCTGACAATACATCGGGATTGTTTTCAATACTGTTGCTGTCATAACGGATTGCAGAACCTGTTACAGAAAGCAGGGCTGCCACAGAAAGAAGTTCGCTTATGCCGAGAGAACTGCCGACTTCAAGACTTTTTATAAGGGGTCTTATATCCGTGAGACCTGAAAAACCAAGGGAACCCTTTGCAAAAATACGGGATGAAGCCGCGGTGGTATCCTGTTCACACTTCCTTATATAATCAAGGTCTGTGGATGGCATAAGCTTACGGCAAAGGACTTTGCCCGGAGCGGATGTTGCGTACTTTGAAAGACGTTCTGTTATTTTATCAAATTCAAGAATGGACAATGCTTTTTTATTCATTACTGAAAACTCCTGTCAATATCTAAACTAGGTATATTTTACTCTACCAAACAACAAACTTCAATAATATGTCATAAATTGTTCATATTTTAGGAATATAATACAAGCACTTACACTGATTAATTTATTCGAGAGGGCAATATCATGTCAGATAAGAAAAATGATAATTATGATTTATATACCGAGCATATAGTTAAAGAGCCATGGAAAAATACGAAGCGTCTTTTGAAGAAAGGTGCGGTACTTGTTGCCATGGCAGTATTTTTCGGACTCGTTGCGGGTCTTGTTATGATTATTGTTTACAAAACAGGTAAAAATTATCTTGATGATAATAAAGTTGCTGTGAATGAGACAACTTCAGGTACGGATGGAAGCGAAAGCAAGGAGCCTGAGTCAGAGGATGCCACGGTGCCTCCTATTGAAGAGGTTACTACGGAAATTCCCACAACAGCACCTATAGATGATGAGAAGCTTAATGATTATATGGGATATTATAAAGCCCTTAAATCCGTAGCGGACAAAGCCGAATTATCGGTTGTTACGGTTACCGTTGCAAGGCAGGGCGTGGATTTTTTTAATTCCACATACCAGAATATAGCCGATGAGTACGGCATTGTGATATCCTCAGACAGTACGGGATATTATATACTTACGGAATACTCCCTTGTTAAAAGTGCGGAAAACATACAGGTTACATATTATGATAAAACCGTTGATACGGCGGAATTTGTTGCGGGAGACGCGACCACCGATATGGCGGTTATTAAAACAGGCTCGTTAAATACGGCGGTTGTACCTGTTCAGTTTGGCAATTCGGATGCAGTCCTTAAAGGGGATTTACTGGTTGCAACGGGAAAATTATATGGTTTTAACGGCACAATAGGCTACGGAATTGCAACAGGTGTCAATAACTCCGTTAATGATACGGATACGGTTTACAGGCTTATTAATACGGACATCGGCGGTACAGCTACTTCAAGCGGCGTTATTCTTAACCTTCACGGTGAAGTGGTGGGGATAATTACGATGGTATATAACAGTGATAATACGAATTTTATAACGGCTTATGCAGTTAATGATGTAAGAAATCTTATGCAGAACCTTGTTAATCAGAAAAGTATGCCTTATTTCGGAATAAAGGGTCAGACGGTTACGGATGAGATAGCCGCAACAAACAAAATTCCAAAGGGAATATATATTTCTGCCGTTGAGACCAATTCTCCCGCATACAAATCAGGAATACAAAGCGGTGATGTGATTACACATATTAACGGAACCGAAATTAACAGCATGGAAAGTTTTATGACACAGCTTGAAAAAAATAATCCGGGAGATAATATCAATGTCACTATTAAAAGACGGGGCAGGGAAGATTATAAAGAGATTGAATTTAACCTTGTGCTTGGTGTAGAATAAGACGTATTGAATAGTGAAAGGAAATTTTTTATGAAGTATATTAACACATTAAATGAAGGCGAAAGAGTCAACGGAATATACTTTTGCAAGGTAAAGACAGCGGCAACAACCAAAAACGGTAAAGATTATATCAATCTTACTTTACAGGATAAAACAGGCAATCTGGACGGGAAAATATGGAATCCCAACTCACCGGGAATCAGGGATGATTTTGAATCGGGGGATTATATACTGCTTAACGGCGATGTAACGGTTTTTAACGGAGCATTACAGCTTAACGTTGCAAATGCGGGCAAAGCGGAAGAGGGCTCCTATGACGAGAGCGATTATATGCCATGCTCCGAAAGGGATATTGAGGAGATGTATGATGAACTTCTTAAAATAATGTCTAAAGTTCAGAATGTGTATCTCAAAGCCCTTATTAACAGGTTCTTTGTGGAGGATGAAGAGTTTATCAGAAATTTCAAGAAACATTCTGCTGCAAAGAGAGTTCATCACGGATTTATCGGAGGACTCCTTGAGCATACTCTGGGAGCTGTTAAAATATGTAATTATATTGCAGATAATTATACATATCTCAGCAAGGATTTACTGCTCACTGCAGCACTTTTTCACGACATAGGTAAAGTATATGAGCTTTCCGCATTTCCTGAAAATGATTACACCGATGACGGACAGCTTCTCGGTCATATTGTGATGGGCTGTGAAATTATCGGCAAGGCAGCAGATAAGATAGACGGCTTCCCTGTTATGCTGGAGCGTGAATTAAAGCATTGCATAGTTGCACATCACGGTGAGTTTGAATACGGTTCTCCTAAGAAACCGGCTCTTGCCGAGGCGGTTGCACTTCATTTTGCCGACGATATGGATGCCAAATTAGAGACCTTCAAGGAAGCACTTAATACTCCGGCAGGTCAGAACGGTGAATGGACCGGCTTCAACAAAATGTTAGACAGTAATATAAGGAAAACAATTATCTGATATGGAAATTAAGAAAAATAACGATTATGAAGTAGTAATTGAAGATTTGACAATGAGCGGCGAGGGCGTAGGCAAAATAGATGGCTACGCTCTTTTTGTGAAGGACACAATTCCCGGAGACAGGGTAATTGTAAAGGCAACAAAACTTAACAAAAACTACGGCTACGGCAGGCTTATGTCCGTAATAGAACCGTCAAAGGACCGTGTTGAAGCGAAATGCCCTGTTGCAAAAGCCTGTGGGGGATGTACCCTTATGGCAATGAGTTATGAAAGACAGCTTGAATTCAAACGTCATCTTATAGAGAGCAATCTTACCAGAATCGGTGGACTTAGTGGCATAGAAGTACCTCCCGTTATCGGTATGGACAATCCTTACAGATATAGAAACAAAGCCCAGTTCCCTGTGGGAACGGACAAAGACGAAAATATTGTCATGGGCTTTTATGCAGGGCGTACCCATTCTATAATTCCTAACGAGGACTGCCTTATCGGTTCGGATATCAATGCAGGAATTCTTGCAGAAATCAAAGCATTTATGATTATGAACCACATAAAATCCTATGATGAGAATTCTCATAGCGGGCTTGTACGCCATATTTTAATCAGGACAGGATTCACTACAGGTCAGATAATGGTGTGCGTTGTCATTAACGGCAGCAGTATTCCGAAAGAAGATGAACTTGTTAAAAAGCTGCTTGCATTGTCTTTTTCCGATGAAAGAAAAATTGCAAGCATAATGGTTAATATAAACAGGGAAAAAACAAATGTTATTCTCGGTAAAAAATGCAGGGTGCTTTACGGTACGCCATACATTGAGGACTATATCGGCGAGGTAAAATATCGTATCCAGCCATTGTCTTTTTATCAGGTAAACCCTGTCCAGACCGAGAAGCTTTACAATATAGCACTTGACTACGCAGGACTTACGGGAAATGAAACGGTGTGGGACCTTTACTGCGGTATCGGTACAATCTCTCTTTTCCTTGCAAAAAAAGCAAAGAAGGTATACGGTGTTGAAATCGTCCCTGAGGCAATCGAGGACGCAGTTACCAATGCAAAGTTAAACGGCATAGACAATGCTGAATTTTATGTGGGAAAAGCCGAAGAAATACTTCCTGAAAAATACGATAAAGAAAATGTATACGCTGATGTTATTGTGGTTGACCCGCCAAGAAAGGGCTGCGACGAGGCATTGCTTGACACCATGGTTAAGATGGCACCTAAGAGAATCGTGTATGTAAGCTGTGACTCTGCAACGCTCGCAAGGGACCTTAAATTCCTTGTTGGGAACGGTTACGAGGTAAAGAGGGTGCAGGGTGTGGATCAGTTCTGCCACAGCGGACATGTGGAGACGGTGGTGCTGATGGTAAACACAAAGGAAGAGTAAAGAAAAAGGATGGTGTAATAAAATGACAAAAAAAGAGGAATTTTATTATAACAAAGGAAAAAAATTCATTCATAGTTCTTTTTTATTATCACTAAGCGAAAGTAAGGACGAAAAAGCAAAAACAGAGGAAGAAATAATACAAAGTACAATAAAAGCAGGCAAAATGGCATGGGGACTAATCACAATAGGATTAATTGCAATGGCATGTATAATAATAGGTGCGGCGATATATGGTTCAATAGTATAAATTCTGAAAATGCTTATTGATGCAGAGTCTGTTTATACGGTTTTAGAAGTAAAATTGATATGCAAGGGGTGTTTATTGGACAGTTTGTTTTATTATAATGTAAATCAAATAAGAGATAATCCCTTTAATTGAAAAACTTAACGCAACAAAAAAGTTAATAAACAGAAAAATCTGTTGCAATAACTTTTGCAGAAGGAGGTAGATTACTTGAATATAAGGAAAAGCAGTATAGGTTATTAGGTAAAAATTATCCATATACTGGAGATACCTGGCACCGCCCTAAATCAAAAAAATCTTATGTTGTTGGTCGTTGGGAAAATGGAAAATTTGTTTTATATTCTAAGGCGGATGTAGAATCAGCAAAAGAAGAAGAAAAATTGATTTCTAATGCATTATCCGTTATAGAGAGTATTGAAGAAGATTTAGAATCTAGTGGTTTTGTTGGCGAAGAACGTATAGCGGTTACAAAGATTAGAATTAATCAGAGTGTTTACCGGAAAGGGTTATTACGAAGACAAAAAATGTGTTGCCTTTGTGCTTGAACGACCCTCCAGAAATGGTGTATCGTTCAACTAATAAGACAACAAGAGAGTTGACAAAGGAAGAAAGGATAATGGTGGCATTTTATGAGCAAAAAAGAAATAGAACAAATAATTTCCGAATGTTGTAATGACTTGATATTCATTTATAATGGTAAAAAGTCAGGGATTACATCAGAAGTCAAAAATTCTGTTCCTACATTTCAGGCGTGGCATGGTTCAAAAGTAAAAGAGTATAACAACATTGATGATGTCATGAATGATAAGTTTTACAGTGGAAAATCAATAACAGATTTAGTTGGTAAGATAACATTTTCATTTGCTTAAAAGCATCTTGCACAACATGAACGACCCTCCAGAAATGGTGTATCGTTCAACAAAGGAAATATACGAATCATATAAGGAGATTGTGAAATGAAGCTGGTTGAAGAATTGAGAAAAGATAAAGAAATTCAACAGTTAAAAAAAGAATATAAAGAAAAATATAATAAAAATGCACCGCCTTATAATTATGATCAGTACAAAGGTATAGACGATTACAAAGAAAAATTAAGAAGATTGGTAAGATAGCAAGTACCCTGCATTGTGCAAGATGCTTTGTGTTTGTATACCTATTTACCTTTGTTTTTTTTGATGCCTTAAACTATGCCGTGTATTTCATTTAGAAGTGTCCCATCAGATTTACATTCACGGATGATACAAGTGACTGCATCTTCTTTATCAGCAAAGTTTCCGTCTTTATCCATATAATAAATTTCAGAATAATCACCACCACTTGGGGTTTTTTCTTCATTTTTTTCATAACTTGTCATAACAATGCACCTCTTTATTTCAAAAATTCATTTAGCAGTTTGGTTCTTTCAGGAAACAGCTTTGCAAATTCATCATGTTTTGTAACATAATAACCAACTGAATCAGCAAAATCTTCAAGTCATTATTTTCGCCATATTCTCTATTCAGCACCTTTTGTTGTATAGTCAATATAATGACTGCCTCCATGGCAAGAAGTGTGAAGTAAATATTCCATATCATGATATGAACTTTAGTTCTGATGTTGTCAGTAATTTTTGACCATACTTCAATCGCTTGTGCAGGTGTCAATGACTGTTTTGCTTTATCATACTGCTTTTGATATATAAATCTTGTTCCGTCAGGTGTTGTGTAAACAACAGCCGGCACCGTTTTCATAAGCAGCAATCTGAGCTTCTCTGTTAAGTCTTGCGTTAAGGAAGATAGCAACGTTATCAGGAACATTATTAATCCAAAAATACCACCTGCCTCATTAGTAAAATAAAAATAAGTAGGTAACCGAAGCTACCTACTTATACAAAGCTAAGTGAATAGGTGGAGTGACACTTCCACATCTCCTAACGATGGGCGACGGCTACCTGTTCCGTCCTCAGATTCACTTAATAAATGATATACATTTTGTAACTTCATTATACAATATAAAAACTAAAAGTCAACTCTTATATTGTCTGCCATGAATGTGAATATGTCTAAGGGACGGAGTGAATCTGTTGATATTCAGCAGTTACCAAAAGGATATTCGGTAAATGATATAGTTTTTGATACAAAAGATGTGTCAATAGTTTCAATTGATAAAAACGGAACTTTGACAGTGAACAAAGAAGGTTATACAATATTGCATGAAAAACCTTTGATGGTAAATATCAGGTAATGTAATAAGAAAAGGATTTTTTATGCTGGTTACAAGAGAAAAGATAGTCAAAGAGTCCGGTAATAAATTTGAAATGGTTGTATTTTCGATATACACAACAGTCGGAGTCATTATGACAATACTTCCATTTCTGTTGACAAGGGCAGTAAATATGAATTCAATAATACTGTGTGCAATTTTCTTTTTGGCATTTGGGATTCCATTTGGCTATATTATTGGCTTGCGGAATTTAATAAAAACCGTAAAAGCTCAAAAAAGCATTAACGCAAACAGTTTTAAAATAGTAGTAGATAAAATTGTTGATATGAGTATAGCGCCAAAAGGCGGAGAAAGTGATATGAATGATAACTCCTGTCAATTAACATTACAGTACTACTCAAATAAAACGAAGCGAAATGTTTGCATTTCATATAAAGAGTTTAGAAATTTACATTTAGGTGACAGATGTATTTTGGTTTTTATGAATACTGACAAAAGACCGGATGTTATATATCCGGGAAACGAGTACTTTATTGACCAATCTTTAGCGGAAAATGTAATATATCAGGCTCGGTAACAGACTGTAAAATCCGAAAGTATGGATTGCCGTAACAACAGGAGAAATAGTTTATGAATAGAATTCTAAATGAAATAAAAGAAATAATTAAGCAAAAAATAAATGATTACTTACCGGAAGTAAAACCAAGTGATTTAGAAGAGAATGGCACTGTTTATTATATGAACGGAAAAAACGGAACTGAATTTGACTGGTATGTTAATGAACACTTGCCTGGTTTTATGGTATTTTATAATGATAAGCAAAATCTGGGTGCAGTAAAATTATTAATTTATATTGACGGTGAAGTTGCATTATATATTTATGGAGATAAAGGCAATAAACTTGTTAAAGAAGTACAAACTTCAATAGAAGTTGCAGAAAATGAATTATTTAATCTGGCAGTAATATTAAAAAGTGAAGCGGATGATAAGAGTATTTGGGATGCAAGTATATGTAAAATCAATACAGATGTTGAAATAACTAAAGAAGAAATAACTAAATTTCAAGATTCTGAACAATATATGGAACCAACTAAAAATAGAATGAAATTATTAAATCAAACTGCATACCTTTCTAAAAAAATACTGGAAGAAGGCCGGAAAGTTGGATATATGTACAGAGAAGAGCCTGAAAATGAAAATGATAGTGGCTGGACTTTTTGTGCAGGAAATGAAGATAATGAATACTGTGATGATTATAAGAATATCGAATTAGTGAGTGTACGCGAAGTATATCAAATAGATCCGGATATTTGGAATTATATAGATAATCCCGTTGGAACAGAACTTATAAGGATATCTTCTAAAGAATTTGAGATAGATAAAAGGGATAAAGAAATTTTTATGGAATTAAATGATAAAGTATATGATGAAATAAAGCAAAGAAGTGATAGGGGCAATGAACTTGCAGACACCGGGCATTATCAAGAGGCACTTAATGAGTTTAAAAAAGCATTAGAATTATTGCCACAGCCTGTCTATATGTGGGAGGCGGCCACTTGGCTGTATGTATCCATTGGTGATATGCATTTTCAGTTAAATGATTATTCCGACAGCCTGGATTCTTTCTTGCAGGCACAGAAGTGTCCTGATGGCTTAGGAAATCCATTTATCTGCGTTAGAATTGGAGAATGTTATTTTGAATTAGGAAATATGGAAAAGGCAAAAGAATATTTAATGCAGGCATATATGCTTGAAGGAGAGGAAATCTTTTTGGACGCCGATCCAAAGTATTTAGCATTAATTCTTCCCTTAGTTTAAACATAAAAACTATAAAAATATTAATTGATATTTGGATGCTCCTGTGTTATATTGAAAACGAGTTAGTCATAACTAACTCTGACAATACAGATAGGAAAGAGATAAAAAAATGAATGTAGTTAATGTAATTATAGAAGGCGTTGTTTTAAGCCTATGTTTATATCTTATTTGTACATGGGGAATAAGAAACGGTGCAGTCAATATGGTTTATCTGTATGAAATGGATGTTCAGGAGCGGGTTATTGAACTTGGAATGACAACCAGAGAAAAGATAAATGCATCAGCCAAAAGATTTAAGATAATAGGATTAATATTTTATTTTGCATATACTATAATCTGCGTATTTGTAATTAATGGGGCAAGAGGATTCTGGACAAGTTTTAGGCAGTTTGTAGGAATATTGTGGATTATGGGTGTGTTTGACAGAATCGGGGTTGATCTGATATGGGTCGGTCATACAAAGGCATGGATTATACCGGGAACAGAAGATTTGATGCCATACATTCCGTTAAAAACACATCTGATGAAGTGGGCAATGACACTTATTTTATATCCTATAATGGGTGCGTTGATTTGCTGGCTTGCAACAATTATATTATAGAATAAATAATTCAAAGATAGACGGTAAGGCATCCTGCACAATGCAGGGTGCTTTACTGTACACCATACATAGAGGACTATATATGGGAGGTAAATACCATATCCAGCCATTGCCTTTTTATCAGGTAAACCCTGTCCAGACTGAGAAGCTTTACAATATAGCATTTGACTACGCGGGGCTTACTGGAAACGAAACGGTGTGGAACCTTTACTGCGGTATCGGTACAATCTTTCTTTTCCTTGCAAAAAAAGCAAAGAAGGTATACGACGTTGAAATCGTCCCTGAGGCAATCGAGGACGCAGTTACCAATGCAAAGTTAAACAGTATAGACAATGTTGAATTTTATGTGGGGAAGGCCGAAGAAATACTTTTAGAAGAATACAACAAAGAAAATGTATACGCTGATGTTATTGTAGTTGACCCGCCAAGAAAGGGTCGTGACGGGGTGCTGCTTGACACCATGGTTAAGATGGCACCTAAGAGAACCGTGTATGTAAGCTGTGATTCGGCAACATTCGCAAGGAACCTTAAATTCCTTGTGGGGAACGGTTATGAGGTAAAGAAGGTGCAGGGCGTGGAATGGTTCTGCCACGGCAGACATGTGGAGACGGTGGTGCTACTTTCAAATACAAAGGAAAAGTGAGGACACAATGAAGCATGATGAAAAGCAATTGTACACTGATGAAAAGGGCAATTTATCGTAAATTTAAAGCTTACATTCTTGAAAATATTGATTTGAAGAGTCATATTATTGTACGCTAGTAAAGAAGGTGGCTATTAGAGATGCATTAGAGAAATATGCTAACAAGTATTACATGGATAAGAATATAGAATATTTTCAAGACTATTCGATTGAAAAAGTTATAGAAAAATCAAAAGTATATGAAAAATGGAGAACAGATTTTAATTTAATGGAGTAAAGAAAAGAATTTTTATGAATCTGTTGATTCCTAAAAAGGTAATTAAAATTGCTTAAGGCTAGGTTTAAAGGCATCCTTTGGTGCTTTTTTACTAGTGTGATTTAGGGATATCTAATTTATGAGTAGAAAAAATAATGAAAATAGTCTTGATTTATGATAAAATAGAAAAAGTTATATAATAAATTGAATAATATATAGTGTGAAGCTGGCATATAATTCTAGTCAACAAAGGAGATTTCGATGAAAAAAATTATACCATTATTAGTAGCATTACTGTTAGTTGGGTGTGGAAAAACGGCAAGTAAAAACGTAATTAAATTTACCCTTGGAGATGAAACAAAGTATATTTCATATAATGAAATGTATAGAGATTTTGATAAATATACTTCGTATTCAGCCCCAAAGGTGGAATTCCCACTAACTATAGTTTCTTACAGTGAATCACACAGAGAAGGATACGACATTGACTCAGATAAATTTGATGAATGGGTTCAAGACCCTAGTAAAGATTTAAGTGATACATATATATATTATACAGTATATAGTTACAAAATATATGGTTATGTAGGTAATAATGAGAATAATATTGTAGATGTCAGCTATGACCGAATTGTATATAAAAATGGAGATGAAACTGAACCGAAGTGGAGGGTAAAAAAAGGTGACGTTGTTAATTTTTCAGGTTATATGCGTATGAGGGAAGAAATGACAGAATATAAACACAATGGGGAATCGACAATGGCACCTGTGTTAGTGCCAATAGTAGAGGAATGTGAATTACTTGAATAAATTTACAGAGATGGTGAGAGTTCGGATTGTTTTTTCTTGATGAATTTTACGAAGAATTGTACCATAACTTGAACGACCTTTCAGAAATGGTGCATTGTTTAACCTAAGCCCCCGGTTGGAGAGGCTTCTTTTGTGGTTGTCAAGTATACTGGAGAAGCTAAGCAAATTGTGCCATATGCTCCAGATAGTGCAATACTGTCTTTTTTATATATTCAGGTGTATCACTCATATCTCGTTCAATCCATTTTAGAATAATATTCCAGACAGAACCTATATTGAAAGCGATTATATACTCAACCTGTTCAGGAGTAAATGGCTGAAAAAGGGGATGGTTCGGGTTCACTACCTGCTCATGTATGATTGGAATAAAAAGATTTAATTTATTCAAAATCAAATGTAAAAGATTATTATCCCGAAGTAAGAAAAGCAAATCCTGATTTTGCATACAAACATCAAAAATAATATCTAAAATAGTGGAAATCCGGCAATCGGACATTTGCTGCAGAGATTGTATATATCAATGTAAAATCCGCTCAATATGGGAGTTTAAAACATCGTCCTTAGAAGTGAAATTGCGATAAAAAGTTTTTCGTGCAACATGAGCTTCTATAAGAATTTGTTTTACCGCTATTTCATTATAGGGGAAAGATTTCATCAGATGCAGAAGTGTATATGTGATTTCATTTTTGGAACGTATTGCACTGGGATTTTGAGTAGGGTTCATAAAAACTCCTTTCTGACACTTTTTTTTGAAATTGTGTCACTTGATGTTGAAATATTGAAATTGTGTTTTTTTATTCTATCATAAATAAAAAAAGACACAAGAGTCTACTTTTAGAAGGAGAATTTTTATGAATGAATTTGTATGGATATTCCTGATTTTGTTTATTTTTCACGATATGGAAGAGATTATTGGTTTCGGATTATGGCTTACAAAGAACAGAGACTTTTTGGATAGCAAATATCTGAAAATCAGTAACACATATAAGCCATATAGCACAGAAGGTATGGCTGCGGCAGTTATGGAAGAATTAGTGCTGTGTCTGATAATTTGTATAATATCAAGGTTTACAGGATTTTACGGACTTTGGCTGGGGGCATTTGTTGCTTATACAGTGCATCTGGTGATACACATCGGACAAAGCGTTGTGATTCAAAAATATATACCTGCATTAATCACTGCTTTAATTTGTCTGCCCGTAAGCATTTGGGTCATTGCAAATAGTATAACTTTATTATCCTATTCAGTAAGTAATGTGATTATTTATAGCTTGATTGGCATTGGCGTCATTGCAGGAAATTTAAAAATAGCACATTGGATTATCCATATATTTACCAAAAAGATGAATGAACAGGAGGCAAAAAGGCAGGAGATAAAGATATTATAAGCAATAATATATACAACGTTATAACAACGTATTGACAATGACGCGAATGGAAAATATAATAAATAAAAAAGGAGTGATATTTATGGCAAACACAAATGTGACAATGAGAATGGACGAAAAAGTGAAGGCTGATCTTCAAGAGTTAATGAATGATTTAGGGCTTGATATGACAACTTTTTTTACTATGGCTGCAAAACAAGCTATTAGAGAACAAGGGATTCCGTTTTATATTTCAAGGGAAATTCCTAATGAAGAAACAATAGAGGCTTTTAAAGAAGTTGATGAAATGAAGAAAAATCCGGCGATGAGTAAATCATATACTGATGTGGATGCAATGATGGAGGATTTGTTATCTTGATATATAAAATAAAGCCAACGACTAAATTTCAAAAAGATTTGAAACGTATTCAAAAACGTGGATACGATTTGAATCTAATTAAGGACATAATTCAAAAACTGGCACACGGAGAAGATCTTCCGGAGAAAAACAAGGATCATTCATTGACAGGAAATTATGTGGGGAAAAGGGAATGCCATATTACGCCGGATTGGTTATTGATATATGAATATGATGATGAGTTTTTGTATTTATATCTGACTAGAACCGGAACCCATAGTGACTTATTTTAATTAAGAAATGGAATTGGTTATAGACTATAGAGTTATTATAACAGGATTCAAATGTTGAAATATCTGAATCCTGTTTTTCTTATAAAACTATTGCCTTTCCCCCAACTCATATCCATCCTCAACACCTACATTTACAATATCTGCGCCCGGCCACAACCGCGGAAACAGCACCGACAATAATCATAACTACTGAATTAATCAGTAATGGTATTAAAGAACCGTATTGCGAAATAACCGAAGTCAACACTGATAAATAATATGATGCCGAGATGTATTTTACAAAATTTATTCCCAGATAATAGTACATAACTGAGGGGATGACTAAAATTCCGCAGGAAATTATGTAAGACAAATTAACATTACTGCACATCGAGGAGAGCAGCACAATTAATGACGATATACAAAATAAAACAATCAGTCGATATGTATAAATGATAACAATAAATTGCCGGAAGCTTATATTTACCTGCATTTTTTCGAGGGATGTAAAGCTGTGGACAGGAGCGTTAAAAATCTGACTGCTATTTGATATAAGTGCTGCAAGTTCACCGACATATGAAATAACCCAGACCGATGCTGCGATTATTAATACGGCTGCAAATTTTGAACGGAACAGTTTATTTCGACCCTTTGGCATTGCTTTTAACATCTGTTTTGTTCCTGATTGTGTTTCAAATGAGATAATACCGCTTAAAATCAAAATCAAGGCAATAATCGATAATAAGGCAAGCTTTGACTGTTTATCGGCACAATTCTGATTTTGTCCGAGATTACTGCCATCATTGTAACCCAAAATGCTTTTAAAGCCTTTTTCGTCCACAAGCCATAATTTTTCATTTTTGGCATAAAGTTCTTCCGCCCTTGATTTAACCGTTTGCAGGGCGGTTTGGTTTTTATATGCGCCCTTCAGGTTTAATTCATTCATGTAATAATCGCTGTAGTTGATTAAACCTTTTTCGTATTTTTCGGAATAGGTTTCATATTCTTGTATTTCCCGGTCATTATCTGATATAAGAACTTCTATTTTGCTTAATGTATTTTCATCAATTTCTCCCTGTAACAGCTCGTAATATTGGTTTACAATGGTCTCATCCTCTGTGTAATCCACGTATGAAACATAATTAAAATTAACAGCAATCAGCACAAGTGTCAAAAGAACAAGTATGCCTTTCTGCAAATATAATAACTTGTATATTTCAAAACAAAGTATGTTAAAACGCATTTTAATTTTATCCGAAATACGGTTTATACATAAGGCAATTCTGCTGAAAATATTTTTGCATGTATCAGGACGTTTATATGTCTGAATCAGTATACAGATAACTGTCATAATTATGCAGAGTGGAATTACGGAAAACATACATATCGTTCTGATATTAACGGCATGTTCAAACAAATTAATGTTCAGGTAGTTAGTAAACAATTCCGATAAATTGATGAAAGAAAATATATTAAAGTATTTAAAAATATTCCAATAACTTTGTACAGGCAGAAATCCAAACAATATATATTCTGTTCCGAGAAAAACGGCTGTCACAACAATGCTGTATTTGATATCGTTGACTACCGACATAAGCACATACAGTAAAACTGACACAAAAAATACGGCAATTATTTTAAATGAAAAATATATAATAATAAAATTTTTTATCGTTATGTTTAAAGGCAGACTGCCGAATATTTCAACAGACTGTAAAGGGGCATTAAGGTACTCAAATCCGCCGTAAATATAGAACGCTACCAGAAGATTTGTGCCGTAAATCAGCATAACAGATACTATGGAGGTAAAAAATAATACCATAATTCTTTTTAGTGCGAGAGAAGTCCTTCCTCCTGCACAACTGTAAATGACGCTCCATAATCCTTTTTTACGTTCATTAAGAAGCATAAGGCAGAGAAAAATAATAATCGCAAATATAAGATAGTCCGTAGCTTTAAAACTGAAAAATGCCTCTACAGCACCGTCGGAAATCAACTGCAGATTTGTGTTTTTAAGTGCTGCAAAATCATCCGCTGTTTTTTGGATATTTCTGTAGGAAAAACTTTTCGGATTATTAAAGATACCGAATGAGGAAAGTTTTTTACTTTGTGTATCAATATCCTCAAGGTAATCATTATAGCTGCCGACATACTCCAATTTTTTTAGAAGGGTGTTGTAAATATCATGAAATATTATTGACTCGTCCGTATCATCCGTTTCATACTCATTTATCTTTGCTTGAACAGCTTTCTTGGCTGATTCCATATCCTGATTCCTGTACTCCGACAATATCTTATTGTACTGTCGTTCATATGAAATCATATCTTCACTGTAATGCTTGTCTGCTTGTTGTGAGACAAACATTATTGTGCCTGCCGCAATCGTAAGTAAGAGGCAGATTAAAAATTTAAAATTTAAAATTACACGTTTTATTTCCTGCATTTTATCGCCTCATTCTGAAAGATAATACAGGTAAACATCCTCAAGAGAGATGTGGCGGCTCACAAATTCCCCTTCATCGGGAAGCTCGTCGCCGATGACACGTATATATGTAATATCATCTCTTTTAAATATATTGCCTATCTTATATTTTTTCTGCATTTCTGTAAGATTGCTCTCCGGACAGGGCAGTTCTTTTACTTTACCTTTCAGACTGTCTGTAAGCATCAGTGGAGTATCAAATCCCACAAGATGTCCGCCTTTCATCATGACAATTTTATCTGAAATGGATTCAATATCACTTACAATGTGGGTTGCAAGCAGAATAATGCGGTCCCTTGATAAAGACGAGATAAAATTACGGATTCTGATTCGCTCTTTTGGATCCAACCCTGCGGTGGGTTCGTCAAGAATCAGTACCTTGGGATTCCCAAGCAAAGCCTGTGCAAGTAATGCACGCTGTTTCATTCCGCCTGAGAATTCCCCCAGTCTTTTATGGCGTACTTCATAGAGATTGGTCGCCTGCAACATCTGTTCAATTTCAGGTCCGGCGATTTTCTTTGGTATAACCTTAATTTCCGCCATATAATACAGAAAAGTCTGTGCGGTCATATTTTCATAAATTCCCTGCTGCTGTGGCATGTAGCCAAGAACTTTTCTAAAATCTTTTCCTAATTTTAATATGTCTGTGCCATTGTACAAAATCTCGCCACCGGTACGTTTTACATTATCTGTTATTAAATTCATCAGCGTTGATTTTCCCGCACCGTTGGCACCAAGTACACCGTAAATACCTTCGTGAAGTGTTATTGAATAATCGTCAAGGGCAATTTTTTTTCCATAAACTTTCCGCAGATTTTTAATTTCAAGCTGCATATTTTCTCCTTATTGACCGTCGTTATTGTTTTTTACTACATAATCCGTGAGGTTGAATTCAAGCTTTTTAAATGTATTGCCGTTTATATCGGCAAGCGGAATATAAAAAACATCTTCAATGCCATATTCGTAGCCCTGGCTATTAGTCAGCATAGAATCACCGATTACAAACAGATTTCCGTTTGATGTGCAAAGTACATTTATTTCATTGTAGCCGTCACCGCTTGTTAAAATATCGTCATAAGTTACCGTACCGATGTAGTTACCGGACAGGTCATAAATGCAGATTTGATTTTTGCCGCTACCCACAACAGGATTACTGCAGTTAATGTACATATAATTATCATCAAAGGATGCAATTCCTTTATGTGAGCTGTCAGTTATCTTTTTAATACATTCATTTTTCATTGCAGTAAAATCATATTTATACATACCGTTGCCTGACAGGAAAAAATACAGACAATTATCCTTGACATACCAGCCGTTGGCACCAACGCCTTCCGACGCCCATGAACCCACTTCCGAAACAGAAGGAACCGTCCATACCAAATCTTTTTTACTGCTGTTGTTGTCATAAGAATATAATTTATCGGAGCCGTCAACGGTAACCATATAATATAGTTTGCCGTTATCAGCCCACATTTTATCAAATTCAACATTGCCAAGGCTGTCAATCTGGACTGCACCGTCAAAATCAGTTCCCACAGGGGCGGCGTAAAGCTTAATATTTTCTGTTGCGGTGGCAGCCTGCGATAACTCGTTAATCTTTATGTAAACCATACCGTTATCAATTATGTATTTAGGAGTGAAAAAACTACTGCCAGAAGCATTATAAATGCTCTGGACTTTTTTACGGTCTGTTCCGTCGGTATTCATTTTGTAGAGATAATACACGCCCTTGCTGTCATCAAAAACATCATAATATATATTTCTGTTGTAATAGGTTAAAGAGGTTGCTCCGTCAAGGTAGGCATTGCAATCACTTGTGTTATGTTTACACTCAGGCTTGTTGCACAGAATAGTTGTATTCATGTTTGATTTTTCCGTATAGCAGATATAATTGCTTAAAAGAAAATAATAGCCTTCATCAGTCTCGCAGGATATGTATTTACCATAGTTTCCGTTATTCATATTTTTCTGGAAACCTGTTCCGGATATGTCGGTATCAGCCGTCTGTGTGGTGTCCGGTAATGAGGTGTCATCAACACTCTTGGAATTATCTGCACAGCCTGTAAAAACGGACAACGATAGGATGGTTAAAACGGCCAATATTCCAGATGATATTTTCTTAACGTTTACAGTTTTTTTGCTTCTTTTTGTTAAATTCATTTGTAATTCCTCCATAAGTATGTTTAATTACCGTGGTTACTCTAGCATAAAGTGCCGGATTAAAACCCGACTTGTAAAAAATTACCTATATATTTGTAAAAATTTAAAGCAGGGTGCTGTTTTTGTTCCATTTTAGCTTTAGATATGTTAAAACAATTATTAAAGAAGGTGAGTCCGTGAATTTTAAAATTGCCGTATGCGATGATGAGCAGGTTATATGCCTGTATCTTTATAATAAATTGGAAAATCTAATGGAACAAAAATCAGTCAGATTTGAGATTGACTGCTTTACTTCAGGCGAAGAGCTTTGTAAGGAAATAAAATGTACCGATTATGATTTGATTTTTCTTGATATTGAACTGCCCGAAATGAATGGCGTTGCGGTTGGTCAATATATCAGGGAAACGCTTAAAAATGAAACTACACAGATTGCATATATATCTTCAAAGCAGGAATATGCTATGGAGTTGTTTGAAATGCGCCCTATAAACTTTCTTGTTAAGCCTTTGTCAGATGAAAAAATAGAGAATGTAATAGACAAATTCCTTCAGCTTAACAGGATTGATACGGAAATTTTTAATTTTAAAATCGGACGGGATTATTACAAAATACCGTTTTCGGAGATTTTATATTTTTATAGCAATGGAAGAAAAATTAATATTGTTACATTGAAGAAAAGCTATGAATTTTACGGTTCTTTGGATGATGTTTACAGTGAAGTCAAAAATAAAAAGTTTTTATTTGTACATAAATCATTTCTTGTCAATTTTAAATATATCCGCAAGTATGAATATGAGCAGCTTACTATGTCGGATGATATGATTATTCCTGTCAGCCAGTCACGCAGAAAATCCGTACGTTCAGAATTTTTTGAATTTGAAGGGAGCGATTTGACTTGACATCGGTTTTGGACACTATTGTATATTTGTTTATAAATGCTTTTGACACTTACCTGATGTATTTGTTTATGAGATTATTTTTTAAGAATGATTTTATAAGCAAAAAAGCAGCAGTTTTTGTGTATGCCCTGTATTATGTGGTATCAATGCTAGTCTATATTTTATTTTCATCGGTTTTTCTGAATATGATAAGCTCGATAACGGTAACTTTCATTGTAACCTTGTGCTACAGGTCAAAATTTTCTAAAAAAATAATTGTGACATTACTTAACTATGCTACCATGAATGTCTGTGAGGCTGTAGTTGCCGCCGCTATAGGTTTAGGCGGGGCAGATGTTTTTGAAAGCTCTACATTCGGTGACAGTTTTTGCCTTATTGCAGTTGCTCTTTTGGGCTTTCTCGTTATTAAAATCATTGGCAGATTTCAAAATTTACACAGCAATGCGCCTATACCAAGACCGTTTTCTGTAATTGCGATTCTCGTTCCGTGTGTTTCTGTACTTTTTGAAATTCTGCTGTTCATGCAGAAAAATATAAGTGATTTGGTATACACACTTTCTTTGATTTGTGTTGTATCCCTTGATTTTCTTGTAATATATCTTTATGATTCGCTTTCAAAGTTATTCAATGAAAAGATAGGGGCGGAAATAGCAAAACAGGAAACAAAATATTATCAGAAGCAGGCGGAGCTTATAGAGAAGAATTCGCAGGAAATCAAACAGCTTCGTCATGATATGAAAAATTATACGATAGCATTAAGCGAACTTATTAAAAACAGCGAAAATGAAAAAGCATTGGAATATATAGCCTCGGTTTCAGGGGCGTTGGAGCCTGCAAAGGTCTACTGCAATACAGGAATTATATCCGTGGACAGTATTGTGAATTACAAGTTTACAAGAGCAGAAGAAATGGGAATTTCTGTGGATTCTGAAATTATGATACCCTATGATTTGAATTTAAAGTCCAATGATTTGGTTGCCATACTCGGAAACCTTCTTGACAATGCGATTGAAGCAGCCTCAAAGGCAGAGAAAAAATATATAAAATTTCGAGTGTCATATGACAGGGGAACGGTTTTAATAGTCCTTTCAAACAGCTACAACGGTGAGTTGAAGTTTGAGGGCAGAACCTACAAAACCACAAAGAAGGACGATACGGCAATTCACGGTATCGGATTAAAAAGCATCGAAGCCGTTGTAGAAAAGTACAACGGGGAAATAAAAGTGACTCATACCGATACGGAGTTTTTGGTGAAAATATTGATGTTTAATTAGGGTGGATGGACATATATAAAGAAATATCAGACCACACTTTTTAATATTTTTATGAATAAGATAAGTTGACAGGGAAACAATAATAACATATAATAAAAGTACGAAAAAACGTACGATTTTAAAAGGAAGTGGGGTGCCAAATATGTTAGCAGTAAAGAGCATGGATGTAAGAGATAATTTTAAAACATTATGTGATAAGGTTTTCAAGGGAGAGACACTGATTGTTTCAAGACCAAAGAATGAAAACATAGTGATGATATCCGAGGTGGAATACAATGAGATTATGAAAGCTAAAAGAAATGCTGAATATCTCGCTATGTTAGATAAGTCCATGGCTGAAGCAAAAGCCGGCGGTTTTATTACAAAAACGATAGATGAGTTAGGAACGTATGAATAATGAATATAGTATTTACTCCAACTGCATGGCAACAGTATACGGACTGGCAGAATGAAGATAAAAAGATTGTAAAGCGAATTAATGACCTGATAAAGAGTATAGACCGTGATGGGTTACTAGAGGGAATTGGAAAGCCTGAACCGCTAAAACATAGAAAAGTATGTAGCAGACGGATAACAGAAGAACACAGACTTACATATAATTTCGACAGTAATCAAAATCTCATAATATACTCCTGTAAATTTCATTATGAAGATTAGTATATTCAGTATAATTATTTTTTTCACAAGTCCCATTTTATAACCAAGTGCATCAATTATTTTGACAAATAGAACTAATGATGGACTATGGTTTTTCTTTTCAAATCGTTAGATGAATGCGGGAATATAACCCCTTTAGCCACGCTTCACCTCTTTCACATGCCCAACCGGCGAAAAATCCTTTATCTTCCTGTTTCCAAATAATTCCGCGTACTCCAGTTCTTTTAAATTATGTAAAAAAGAAATGTCCTCAAGATTGGTGGCTTTGTTCATGACGATACTCCTTAAATGCACCAGTTTTCCAATCGGAGAATAGTCCTTGATTTTGGTTATGTTGTTCATTCGCAATTCTTCAAGGCTTGTGAGATATTCAAAGACAGAAATGTCGGTTATGTTTTTACAATAGTCCATATTCAGTTTTTTTAGATGGACAAGATTCTGCAGAAAAGATAAATCTATCTTTGCTTTGTTATCCGAAATATTCAATTCTTCCAAACTGCCAAGCTGTACTATTTTGGAAAAATCCGTTTTACTGCCCATAAATGATACGTCTAAGAATTGTATATTCTGCAAATGCTCAAATACATTAAAATTCTTGATTTTGTCGTTACCGAATAGATTAAGTCTTTCCAGATTTACAAGATTAGCAAGTGCAGACACATCCTCTATACCGCATGTTCCGAGAATTAATTCCTTCAAATTCTTTAATTCCGAAAGATATGATATATCAGTAATTTTTCGGCAACTCAGACATAAACTCTCCAATTCAGGCAGATTGATAACTTCTGAAATATCAAATGGGTCATCATTATCCTGAGTTCTTCTGAGATTAAGAACTTTCAGTCTGTTCAGTTTTTTTACAAAATTGAGACAGGATACGTTCGCACCAAGAATTTTCAGTTCTGTTAATTGCATCAATTCTGAGATTGATGCAGCATTAACCGCCCAATCAAATTGACAGTCTAATTTTTGAAGATTTTTAACTTTATCTAAACCGCCTAAATCGACGCCTGCTATGTATTCTTCGATTTTAAGCACCAGTTTTTCCTCATCATTAATTATTATGGTAACCTCAAACCAGTCGGTATCGGCACAGTAAATGCTTTTGATTTCTTCAATAGCTGTGTGGCTGTTTTCTGAAATAAGTTTCATAAGATTAACCAGAGAGCCGCTTTTTACAAGTTCATTCTCTGAATTAAATATGATAACATCACCCTCGCAGATTTCTTTGCTTTTAAGCTCCGATTCAGGTACAGAAATTTTCTTTTGCTCCCTTTGGATGTCAAGAGTCTCGATATATAAATCCAATGTCTCTGAAACAGTTTCATTGTCGGGATTCTGATTGCGAATATATTTTACTAAATATTTTTCCATTCTGTTGTTACTCCTTTATTAGAATATTAATTGCTCCTGTATTGTGATAAATCAAAATTTGGTATAGAGAAATAATCCGAGTAAAAGTACGGTAATTATTTCTGCACATATTAATAGAAATTTTTTAATTCCTGCCACCGCTTTCAGATGTTTTACCGTTGTCTATCAGGTAAAATATTGTGAAACATATTCCGCCGCCGATAATATTTGCCAGTATTATAAGAAGTGCTTTAAATTTACCGGTATTAAGTCCGCCCTCTGGATTTTCAAGTCCGAAATAACTAAGTACAAGATGTTTTTCGTATCTGGCGATTCCGTCCAGTATTTCGATGAATTTATTGCCTTTCTTCTCTTCTGAAGCAACGTAATTCCAGTAGAAATTCTCATCAAAGCTCTCAAGGCTCTCTTTTTTCTCACATATAATCTTGCTGAGATTTAAGGCACCTGCCAGCTCACTCATGCGGTTTTCAAGTTCTTTAATAGTCATATCTACCTCGTATCCGGCAGTCAATCTGCCTGTCTGTAACAATAATAAGGTATAAACAAGGTTTACAGTCAAGTATTTTTGCAATAATTTTTGAAAAATCCCCTTGACCCTGACCTAAGGGCAGAGTTTATTATCTATTACAGGGTAGTTGCAACTCCTAAATATAATTTAAGGAGAATTTAAAGTGGATAAAAATTATTTTTACACAACGGGCGAACTGGCGGACATGGCAGGAATCAGCTATAAAAGCATAAGGGTTTATATTGAAAAGGGACTTCTTGTACCGGATAAGATAACGGAAGCAGGATACAAATTATTTTCACCTTTAAGCGTAGAAAGGCTACAGAAAATTTTGATGTTTAAGTATCTCGATTTTTCCCTTGAAGAGATTGGCAGTATGTTAGAAAAAGAGAATTTTCAGGAATCGCTCAGCAGGCAGAAAGAATATATCGAACTGAAACTGACTCACCTTAACCAGATAAAAAACGCAGTTGAGGATATGCAGGCTTTATCGGGAGAAAACAGTTGGGACAAAATGCTTGAAATAATGAAGCTGACGTCACAGAAAGAGGAAGTAATCAAGCAGTATATCAAGAGTGATAATCTTGAAAAAAGAATTAATATCCATGAATACAGCACATCGGATATAAACTGGTACGAGTATCTTCTTGGCAGATGCGATATAAAGGAGAACATGGATATTCTTGATATCGGCTGTGGCAACGGTACGCTCTGGTATAGGGGCAAAAATATTTTACCCGGTAATATCAATATTTATATGGTAGATAATTCAAAAGCAATGTTAGATGCAGCTAAAAAATTACATTCAAAGGAGGCGGATTACTATAACAGTAAAAAAATCGGATTTCATTATATTATCGGGAACGCTTCTGACATCAGCCGGTTATCGGAATTGGATTCAAAGAAATTTCAGCGGATAATGGCAAATCATATGCTTTATCACATCGGGGAGACTGAAAGAAAAATATTGTTTACTGCTGCAGATGCTATGCTGACGGATGACGGAAAATTTATTGCATCCACGATAGGAAATAACCATATGAAAGAAATTTTTGAACTGGCAGGTGAGTATAATAAAAATATCAAAGCTCCCGGTTGGTTCTCAAGGGGATTTAATCTGGAAAATGGAAAAGAACAACTGGAAAAATATTTTACAGATGTCAAAATGTTTGTTCACGATAATAATTTAATGGTTCCTGATTCGGAAGCGATTTATGATTATCTTTGCTCACTTCCTGAAATAGAGAAAGCCGTTAAAAGGGATAAAGAAGCTGTTATGAAGTTTCTGAAAAGTAAAGTATCGGAAAGCAACCCCTTTTTTATCAGAAAAAATACAGGATTATTTACGGCAGGCAAGAAAAAATATAGTGAACGGAATTAAAGATTGACACACGTGTTTACACGTATTATAATTAAAATACGGTAAGGAAAGGAGATAAAACAAATGCCAATGACCCCTAGAGAAATGATTAAACTTCTTAAACAAAATGGCTTTAGGGAAGTTAGTCAGAATGGCTCACATATTAAAATGGTCAATGAATATACTAATAAGCAGACCATAGTTCCTTATCATGGAAAATCATTAAAAAAGGGATTGGAGCAAGCAATACTTAAACAGGCAGGAATCAAATAACACTGCCATTTATGGAGGTATATATATGAACAGACTATTTTATCCGGCGTTATTTCATAAAGCAGAAGAAGGTGGTTTCTGGATTTCGTTTCCTGATATTCCTGAATGTTTAACTGAGGGAGATAATATGGAAGATGCCTATAATATGGCAATAGACGCTCTAGGTCTATGCCTCGAAGATATGGAAAAAAATAATATTCCTTTTCCTGAACCATCGCCTGTTGATAAAATTACAGTTGATAAAGATGCAGTCCTAGTTGTTATCGAATTTGATATGTTAGCTTATAAAAAACGTACAAATTCCAAAGCAGTGAAGAAAACACTTACTATTCCCGCATGGCTTAATGACAGGGCTATTCAACTCAATATTAATTTTTCACAGGTCCTTCAGGAAGCATTAACGGAAAAGATTAGCAGGTAGCGGTTGCACCTGCTTTTTTTCTTTACTCTGTTCAACGGTAATGTTAAAATATAGGGGACTTATACAAAAGAACGGATGGCACACAGCCACAGACTTATAATTACATACATAAGGAGTGATATTATGTTATTTGTATGTTATCCAAAATGTACAACCTGTCAGAAAGCGGAAAAGTGGCTTGATGAACACGATATTAAATACACAGAACGTCATATTGTGGAAAACAATCCGACCTATGACGAATTGAAGGAATGGTATGGAAAAAGCGGGCTTCCCCTCAAAAGATTTTTTAACACAAGCGGGCTTTTATACAAAGAGCTTCAGCTAAAAGACAAGCTTCCGACTATGAGCGAAGATGAGCAGTTGAAGCTGCTCGCCACAAACGGCATGCTTGTAAAACGTCCCCTGATTGTAGCGGATAATATCGTACTTGTGGGCTTTAAAGAAAAAGAATGGACTGAGCAACTGCATTAAAAACAGGAGAAATACCAACCGATGTTACAGAAATCGTATGCCCTGTCTGCAAAGGCAGAGTTTCTGACGGCACAATACAGGTAAAAAGTGCTTCAAATCTTTTTAACACGGATACGGTTGTTGATTATGTCAAAAAAGAGACAATAAAAAGATTGTCAAAAAAGACGCAGTATCTTTGCGTTTAAAAGCAGACGGATATTACTGTGAACACTGTGGAATATACATAGGTATTTTCAAAACACGTTAGGAAAAGCGGTATATCTATGAGAAATAATTATTTCAAAAAGTGGAAAAGTGATTTTGAATTCAGAACAATAGTTAATTTTTTTTGCATCATCGGGAATAACCGTAATTTTCGCTTTATACAACCTTGTGATAGGCATTTATTACGGAATTATATGGAATCAATGTATAAGCGTTTACTATATTTTACTTACAATACTCAGAGGTCTCATTTCTTATGGGGCTTCTAAGTATGATAAAACCGACAAAGCCGGCAGAAAAAAATACACGTTGTGGCATCGGTTAATCTAAGGAAAGCCGGGCGTGTGGATGACGTCTTGGTGAGACAGCTCAGAAACATTAATTTCATAGACGCAATTATCTCAATCCTTACCCTTCAGAATACCCTGCTAGTCGTTATGGGTTCTGCCGACAGACAGGACATGACCGTTCTTGACTCTATAAGCAGCGCTGTAGGGCTTGCGGCTATTCTTTTTCTTACCATAAAAAATATGATAAAAAAATACTAGCCGTGGGCTTTATCATATAGTTAATAATTTTAGGAAAGGCGGATTGCCGTGAACAATTCGGAAATAATAATTTATAAAACAGAAGATGGATTAACTCAGGTAGATGTAACGTTTAATGATGATACAGTTTGGCTTACACAAGAGCAAATGGCTGAATTGTTTCAGAAAGCTAAATCTACTATAAATGAACATATAAATAATATTTATGATGATGGTGAACTTAAAAAAGAAGATACTATGAGAAAATTCGGAAATTCCGAATTTTCTACCAAGCCGACCAATTATTATAATTTGGATATACGCTAAGTGATGTGGAAAAAGATTATCTGGACAGCATTGGAGAATTAGCGTCAAATTACGGGAAAAAATATGATAAAAAATACTAGCCGTGGGCTTTATCATATAACTCCTGAATTTCAGGAGGGAATTTGTCAGGCATCATTTTGTGGATTGAGTCCTCGTTTCCGTCAGCCATTGCTTTTTCATAGTACCAGCATTTGAATTTAAGCATGGCGAGGGTCTTTTCAAGAGCTGCAATTTCTTCTTCAACAGCTATCTTGCGGGCTTCAAATATTTCTTTTCTGTCGGCATAAGTTGAACTTCCGCCGGACACCAGTTTAAAAAACTGTTTTATATCTTTGATTTCCAGTCCCGATTTTTTCAGACATTCTATGAGCTTAAGGGAAGCAAGCTCGTTATCGCTGAATTTTCTGATGTTACCGCTGCGTTCGAGATTTGGGAAAAATCCCTCTTTATCATAATATCTTAAAGTTGAAATCGGAATGTTAAACATTTCCGAAACCTGTCCTATTGTATACATTTTTAAATCCTTTCAAAAAACTATTGACCTAAAGTTAGGTTTAGGTATTACAATAACTTCATTATATAACAAAAATAAGAAGGAGTAAATATTTATGTTAATTGATAATGTAAAATCCCCTGAAGATATCAAAGGGTTTAGTAAGGAACAGCTTGAGGAACTGGCAGGAGAGATAAGAAAAGGTCTTATGAACCGCTTGTCTAAAAAGGGTGGACATTTCGGGCCTAATTTTGGATTCGTGGAAGCAACTATCGCACTCCACTATGTTTTCAACTCGCCTGTGGATAAATTTGTATTTGACGTATCTCATCAGAGTTATGTGCATAAAATGCTCACGGGACGTAAAGACGCTTATTTTTATGATGAGCATTTTGCCGATGTGTCAGGCTATACCAATCCCGAAGAAAGCGAACATGATTTTTTCAATGTGGGTCATACTTCTACATCAATCAGCCTTGCCTGTGGTCTTGCAAAGGGACGAGACTTGAAGGGCGATAAGGAAAATATTGTTGCGGTAATCGGCGATGGTTCGTTAAGTGGCGGTGAAGCATTGGAGGGACTTGATTTTGCTTCGGAGCTTAACAGCAATTTTATTATCCTTGTCAATGATAATGATATGTCGATTGCAGAAAATCATGGCGGACTGTATAAGAACCTGAAAGAACTTCGTGATTCTGACGGAAAATGTGAATGTAATCTTTTTAAGGCAATGGGACTTGATTACAGATATGTCGGTGACGGAAATAATATTGAAGCATTAATCAAAGCCTTTGAAGAAGTTAAAGATATAGACCACCCTGTTGTTGTCCACATCAATACATTAAAGGGTAAAGGATATAAGCCTGCCGAGACCGATAAGGAGAACTGGCACTGGTGCATGCCTTTTGACGTTGAAACAGGTAAAAGCAATGTGGGTGATTTCGGTGAGGACTACGGCAGCCTTACCTGCGAATATCTTTTGAAAAAAATGAAGCAGGATAAAAGAGTTGTTGCACTTGTAGCCGCAGTTCCTACCTGTATAGGATTTACCGAGGACAAGAGAAAAGAAGCCGGTAAACAGTTTATTGACGTGGGAATTGCCGAAGAACACGCAGTTGCAATGGCATCAGGAATTGCCAAAAACGGCGGCAAACCTGTATTTGCTACACACTCAAGCTTTTTCCAGAGAACTTATGACCAGATATCACAAGACCTTTGCATCAATAATAATCCGGCAACATTGCTCGTAAACACAGCTTCCGTATATGGTATGAATGACGTTACCCACCTTGGAATATATGATATTCCTATGATGTCCAACATCCCTAATCTTGTGTATCTTGCACCTACAAGCTGTGAGGAGTATTTTGCCATGCTTGACTGGAGTATTGAACAGAATGAACATCCTGTGGCAATAAGAATCCCATGCAACGGTGTAATCAGAACAGGTAAAGAAGCAGACACAGACTACAGCGTAATCAACAGATATAAAGTGACAGAGTCAGGACAGAATATCGCAATTATTGCACTCGGTGATTTCTACCAGATTGGTGAAAAGTTAGCAAAGTTAATTTCCGATAAGACAGGTGAGGCACCTACACTTATTAATCCAAGATATATCACGGGTATTGACACTGAACTGCTTGAGAACCTCAAAAAGAACCATACAAAAGTCGTAACACTTGAGGACGGAATACTTGACGGCGGATTTGGCGAAAAGATTGCAGCTTTCTATGCCGCAACGGATATGAAAGTCTACAATTACGGCTTAAAGAAGGAGTTTATTGACAGATATTCTGTTGATGAGATTTTAAAAGAGAATCATATTACTCCGGAACAGATTTTTGAAGATTTACAGTAAATTATATATACCTCAGATTACGGTTTTGACAACCGTGGTCTGAGGTGTTTTTGTATTTAATAATTTACACATTGTGTAATCTGAAAATATATGATACAATATACACAATGTGTAAAACAGGGAGGCTGTATCCATGGAGAATTTAACAGAGTGTCAGATTGAGATAAAGAAAATTCGTGAAGCAACAGGAATGAACCGCAAGGAGTTCTGCGAACATTTTAACATACCATACAGGACGGTTACAGAATGGGAGCGTGGAACCCGTAATGCACCGGATTATGTTTTGAGGCTGTTGGCTTACTATATTAAGAGTGAGAATATGATTAAGAAGGAGGAGCGGAATGGACAGGAATAGAGTTATCACAGTACAAAATATCCCTATCACAATATCCAAAGCGGATATTGACGATTATATATGTATAACGGATATGGCAGCAGCCAAATCTGATAATTCAAGGGCAGCGGATGTTATAAAAAATTGGCTGAGAAACAGAAATACATTGGAATTCTTAGGAACATTGGAACAAATTTATAATGCCAACTTTAAAGTGGTCGAATTCGACCACTTTAGGCAGGAGGCAGGTTTACATACATTTGTTATCAGTGTAGGAGATTGGGTAGAACAAACCAATGCTATCGGGTTATATGTAAAGAAAGGCAGATACGGCGGAACATATGCACATAAAGATATTGCATTTGAATTTGCGTCAGCAATAAGTCCGGTATTCAAATTGTATCTTATTAAAGAATTTCAAAGATTAAAGGAACAGGAAAATGATTTAAAAAATATTGAGTGGAATGCAAAAAGATTTCTTACTAAGAATAATTACCTGATTCAGACAGAAGCGGTAAAGAACTATTTAATTCCTGTATGTAATTACAGGGAAGATTTGAGGTGGTTGTCATATGCAGAAGAAGCTGATTTGCTGAATGTTGCATTATTTGGTTTTACAGCGAAAGCATGGAGAGAGGCAAATCCTGAATTGGCGAAGAACAGTAACATAAGGGATTATGCGTCTATTAATGAATTAACGGTTTTATCAAATCTGGAAAGTCACAATGCACAGATGATACGGGAAGGAAAATCAAAAGAAGAGAGATTTATGATATTAAAGGAAATTGCGGAATATCAGATAAAAATATTGAATGAAGCTCAAAATATAAGTATCGGAACAGACATATAATTCTCCACGAATCGTAGAATCCTCATAAAATCACCATATTCTACGAATTGTGGGTGTGAAATATGATACGCAAAGGATATTATGACTATGAAAGGAGGAAGAGGATGGACCAGATAAAGATTGGCAGATTTATTGCGGAAGAGAGAAAAAGGAAGGGATACACCCAGAAGATTCTTTCCGAAAAACTTGGAATAAGTGATAAGACAATTTCCAAATGGGAACGGGGAAACGGCTTCCCTGAAGTATCGCTTCTGATTCCATTGTGCAGCGAACTTGATATAACAGTTAATGAATTGCTTTCGGGAGAAAGGGTTTCTGAGGAGCAATATCGTAAGAAAGCGGAGGAAAATATGGTGAATTTAGTTAAAGAAGCACAGGAAAATAAAAAGAAAATAGTATTGTCGATAATGGTAGGCATATTAACAATTATTGCAGCCGTTCCTCTATTTATAGTTGCGGGAATGTTTGATATGAGTACAGGAGTCAGGATAACATTTATTGCAATTGGGATAGTTGTAGTGGTAATAGGAATTGCAGTTGCATGTATTATGGACAGAGAAGCAGGGGCTTTTGAATGTCCGGAATGTCATGAGCGATTTATTCCGGATATGAAATCATATATAATGGCAGCACATACACCGACTAAGAGAAAACTTACATGCCCTAAGTGTGGTGCACATAGATACTGTAAAAAAGTTCTTACAAAATAATATTAAATCACCCCGGATTTCATGTAAATCCGGGGCAGATAGTTTCTTATTTTTCACAAATATGTCTGGCTACATAGACACCGCTTGCGGATGCGTGTGAAAGTGAGTGGGTAACACCGCTGCCGTCACCGATTATGTACAGACCGTCATATTTACACTCAAGATTTTCATTGAGTTCAACTTCCATATTATAGAATTTAACCTCAACGCCGTAAAGCAACGTATCATCATTAGCAGTACCCGGAGCGATTTTATCAAGAGCATAAATCATTTCAATGATTCCGTCAAGTATTCGCTTTGGAAGCACAAGGCTTAAATCACCCGGTGTAGCTTTAAGCGTAGGAGTTACAAGACCTTCTCTTATACGGGTCTCATTACTTCTTCTGCCTCTGACAAGGTCACCGAAGCGCTGTACGATTACACCGCCGCCAAGCATATTGGAAAGGCGGGCAATACTTTCGCCGTAACCGTTGCTGTCCTTGAAAGGCTCAGAAAAATGCTTTGCAACAAGGAGTGCGAAATTAGTATTTTCTGTCTGCATTTCCTCACCCTCATAGCTGTGACCGTTGACGGTTACGATTCCGTTGGTGTTCTCATTAACTACAATGCCGTGTGGATTCATACAGAAAGTACGGACATTATCTTCAAACTGCTGTGTTCTGTATACGATTTTACTTTCGTATAATTCATCTGTAAGATGTGAGAAAATAACGGCAGGAAGTTCAACACGGACACCGATATCAACACGGTTTGATTTGGTAGGGATGTCCATTTCATGACATATTTTTTCCATCCATTTACTGCCGCTTCTGCCCACAGATACTATACAGTTCTCACATTCAAATTCTTCGGAAGCTGTTTTAATAAGATATCCGTTGTCGGTATGGGTTATTGATACAACAGGTGTATCAAAGTAAAAATCGGCTTTTTCCTTTAATTCATTGTATAGATTTTCAAGAACAACATAATTTATATCTGTTCCAAGGTGACGGACAGAAGCATCGAGAAGTTTTAATTTGTTCTGCATACAGATTTTTTTAAACTGTGTACCCGCAGTTGAAAAAAGTCTGGTGCCCTCGCCACCGTGCTCCATATTAATTTCATCCACATATTTCATTAATTCTATGGCTTTTTGCTTACCTATGTATTCGTACAATGTTCCGCCGAAATCATTGGTAATATTGTATTTGCCGTCAGAAAATGCACCTGCACCTCCAAAACCGCTCATGATGGAACAGCTCTTACACTTAATGCAGGTTGGAATTTTGTCACCGTCAATAGGACATTTTCTGTCAGATAACTGGTGTCCCGCTTCAAATACACCGATGGACAGGTCGGGACTTTTCTTTGCCAGCTCGTAAGTCGCAAATATACCGCCGGGTCCTGCACCGATTACAATAACGTCATAATGTTTCATTCAAAAACCTCCTGTGTTGTTTTAGGCATAAAAAAACCACAGACAGTTCACCTATAAAAGATTATAGATAACTGTTTGCGGCAGTCAGTAGAAACATTCATCCTTATCATGAATATATATAACCTGCTTACAGAATATCAAAACCGATAAAAAAAATCAAGTGGCTTTAAGTGCGGCAGGAATTGAGTTATTAAGTATTATTTTAAAATATTCATTTATTTTCGCTACATTGTATTTCTGAGGATTCTGGACAAAATTAATAATCATGCCGGCAACTCCCTCTGTATACAAATCGCATAAGAAACGTTTATAGTCGGGAGCAAGGCTGACACCGAGATTTTTCTCCATATCACTGACCGTTCTTGTAATAATGACAATAAAATCATTATAAAAAAAGTTCTTAAGCCCGTCCCTGCCGATTGAATCATAGGCACAATTAATGATGTAGGCATTTTCACGGACATATTTCACAACAAAAGCAGCAACTTCGTCAAAATCGGTAATAAGGTCATACTGTTTCACAACCTCAACCGCATCCATCTCAAAAGTCCAGCGCAACAGGTCATAGATATCAGAAAAATGATAGTAAAAAGTTTTTCTGTTAATGTTACATTCCTTTATTAATTCACTGACGGTTATTTTGGAAAAAGTCTTTTGAGACATAATTTTTTTAAGAACTGCAGCAATTTCTTTTTTGGTGCGTAAAGATATTTCCTCGTTGGTCATATATTTCCCTCCTTTAGCTGTCTGTAATTTATTATACAACTGTGTAATAAAATCTCAAGGGGAATATGACCGTCAAATTATATATATTTGTCCTATATGTAACATATGTGTAATCATTGTCCGTGGAAAAAAGTGTCCCGCGGTCATATTATGGCGTTGAAAACATAAAAGGAGACACAGTCATATGGAAAAAATGTATAGGAAGATTGTTAATCATCCAAAGCTTATAATGGGAATATTTATAGCGTTGGTAATAATCTGTGCAGTCTGTAAACAATGGGTGTCAGTGGATTATGATATGAATGATTATCTGCCAAAAGACAGTTCTTCTACAGTTGCACTTGATGTTATGGAATCAAATTACGAGGGAGGGATACCCAATGCCAGAGTTATGGTAAAAGACGTAACAATTCCGGAAGCTTTGGAGTATAAGGCAAAGCTTGAAGCGGTAGACGGGGTATCCGGAGTAACATGGCTTGATGATGTTATTTCTACGGTGGAACCTATTGAGGTTCAGGATAAAGATACGGTAGAGACCTATTACAAAGAAGGAAATGCACTGTTTTCGGTAACTATCGAAGAGGATAAAAGAATAGAAGCCGTTGATGCAATCAAAGAAATAATAGGCGAAGATAACTGTGCTGCGGGAAGTGCCGTATCAACAGCGGTTGCTACCACAAGTACGGTAAAAGAGATAAGTAAAATAGCGGTATTTGCGGTATTGTTTGTAATACTAATTCTTACAATAACCACTAATTCATGGATAGAACCGTTGATTGTAATGGTCGGACTTGGCGTTGCCATAATAATAAATGCAGGTTCAAATCTTATCTTCGGAACAATTTCTTTTGTAACCAATGCGGCAGGAAATATTCTCCAGTTAGCGGTTTCCTTAGACTATTCAGTATTTCTTATACACAGATTTACCGAGTGTAAGAAAAACGCAGAACCGGGCAGACAGGGAGCAAAAGAGGCAATGGTACAGGCGTTATGTATGTCAACCTCCTCAATACTTTCCAGCGGACTTACAACCGTAATCGGTTTCCTTGCCCTCTGCCTTATGAAATTCAGAATAGGTCCGGATCTCGGACTCGCCCTTGCAAAAGGTATAGCAATAAGTCTGATAACAGTATTTGTATTTATGCCTGTATTTATTTTATATACATACAGATTAATAGAAAAAACAGAACACAGACCATTACTTCCTTCATTTGGCAGATTCGGTGTATTTGTAAGAAAAATAATGATACCGATGGTTGCGATATTTGTTATTGTGATTGCTCCATCCTATATCGCATCCAACAAAAACAGCTTTTATTACGGTTCATCCAAAATATTCGGAACCGCCACCAGATTAGGCCAGGACACAGCGGAAATTGAAGAAATATTCGGACACAATGATACCTATGTATTGATGGTTCCAAAGGAAAACAGGGCAATACAAAAAGAAGTTTCCGATGAAATCCATACACTTCCCGAAGTGAAAAGTATTTTATCCTATGTGGACACCGTCGGAATGGAGATACCTGAAAGCTATCTCGACGTAGCAACATTGTCAAAACTTGATTCGGATAAATATACCAGAATGGTAATAAGTGTGGATGCCGAATACGAGGGAGAAAAGACCTGCGAGCTTATTGAAAATATAAGAGGCATTGCAGAAAAATATTATCCGGATGAGTGGTATCTTGCGGGAGAAGGCGTTTCTACATATGACCTTAAAGATACGGTAACCAAAGATATGGTAAAAGTAAATCTCGTAGCAATTCTTGCCGTATTTATTGTATTACTGATTACGATGAAGTCGGTTATGCTTCCGGTGGTACTTGTATTAAGTATTGAAACGGCTATATGGATTAACCTTTCCATACCATATATCACCGGCCAGAGCATTTTCTACATTGCATATCTGATAATAAGTTCAATCCAGTTAGGCGCAACCGTCGACTATGCGATTTTACTGACAGAAAGATATAAAGAATTCAGACAGGAATACAATAAGAAAGAAGCGGTTGTAAAGACAATATCCGCAGTTACGATATCCATACTTACATCAGGAAGTGTACTTACTATTGTAGGATTTTTACTTGGAAAAATATCAACACACGGACTTCTTTCACAGCTTGGATATTTCCTTGGAAAAGGAACACTTTGCTCAATGACAATAGTATTTTTTGTCCTGCCGGGACTTTTGTATATATTTGATAAAACATTTATTAAAAGCAAGGAGGAAAATTAAATGAAAAGAAAGTTTAAAACAGCAGTTATTGCAGGTCTTACAACAGTTATTGCAGCGGGCAGCGTTATATATCTGCCAATGAATAATAATTATGTAAAAGGTAAACCTAACGTATATTATGAGACATTGTCTGCAACCAAAACCTCACAGAATACCACGGGAAAAGAGGAGGTTATTTATATAATTACCGATGCCGAAGGTAATGTCATGAACGTCAACGCCGTTAATATTTTCGGAAAAGGAGCAGTTACGGATTACGGCACATATTCAGCCGTCAAAATGCTTAATTCAACCGAAGATATAAATTACAATGACGGCAAGGTTGATTTTGTAACGGAAAAAGACAGAGTGTATTACCAGGGCACAATGGAAAATGCAGAGATACCATGGAACATCAATATAACCTACACTCTTGACGGAGAGGAAATCTCTCCTGAAAATCTTGCGGGAAAAAGCGGTAATGCAGACATCCATATAAGAATTACAAGAAATGATAAATGCAACGAGACTTTTTATAATAACTACGCATTGCAGGCTTCATTAACCCTTGATACGGAAAAATGTGAAAATATAGAAGCAGAGGGCGCAACTATTGCCAATGTGGGTGCTGATAAACAGATAAGTTATACCGTTTTGCCTGGAAAAGGTCTTGATGCACATATTACCGCAGACGTAACAGATTCTGAAATGGATGCGATGACCATAAACGGTGTAAGGCTTAATCTTAACGTTGAGGTAGATGACTCGGAATTAATGGAAAAAGTTGATGAAATCAAATCGGCAGTTTCATCCCTTGATGACGGAGCAACGGCTCTTGACAACGGGGCTGATGAACTTTCGTCGGGTATTATACAGATAAAAGAAGCGTTAGTGGAATTAAACAATAATTCGGCAGCATTAAATAACGGTTCAGAAGAAGTAATGTCGGCTTTAACAGAGATACAGAATGCACTTTCTGCTGTCAGTATCAATTCAGATGATATAATTAAGCTGTCAAAGACTTCCACAGAAATCAAAAACGGAATAAATGGAGTAGCAGGCGGACTTAGTTCTGTGAAAACAGGAATAGACGGATATTATGATAGCCTTGGAAGTCTTGGTGTGGAAGATGGCAGAACTTACAACGGACTTTCAAAAACACAGGCGGTATTGTTAAATACATATCAGACAGTATATGGGGCTACGGGTTCGGAAGCAGCAGCACTTGACAAAGTACATGAGACAGCGGCAGCACTGTTTCAGGCAGACCAGACAGATAAGGAAGCATATCTTATCGCTTCTTTAGGATATCCTTCAAGTCAGACCAATCCTGATTACAGCTATCTTGCCTACAGCATACAGAATTTTGCCAGAATATATGCTTCAGGAACAGCAATAAGCAGTATTGACGGAGCACTTGACGGAGAGGGTCAGGACGATATTATGGCAGGAGTCACAGCATTGCAAAAAGGATATGAGGAATTTGACAACAGTATCCAGAGCTTATGTGCCGGACTTAGCGATATGGCAGTCAACATGAATACATTGAGAGTGGGAATAGACAAACTTGTAGAACAGTATGGTGTGCTGCTTAAAGGAACAGAGGCATATACTGACGGAGTAGCACAGATTCTTGCAGGATATGACAGAGTTGTGGACGGAATGGATTCACTCCTTGCAGGAACGAAAGAACTGAAAGCAGGCACCGGTGAGTTCGTGGATAAGACGGCCAATCTTGACACGGAAGTATCTGATAAGATAGACGAACTCGTTTCACAGATATCAGGAAACGGTGATGAAACGGTATCTTTTACATCAGACAAAAATACGGATGTGCAATCAGTTCAGTTCGTTATTAAGACATCAGCAGTTCTTTGTTCTGCGGCAGATTAATATTGCTGTAAAAGAGATTATTCAACCCAGCAAGGACGGGGACGTGCAATCAGGGGCTTGAGGCAGACATTGCCGACGAGAGCTCCTGCTGCAATCGCTCCAAGCATTGTGATGCCGTAACGTCTGTACTTCGGAGATATAAGGAGTCCGAGAGAGGTCACAAGCCATATTGCGCCTCAGTTGCCTAAAAGGGATATCTTTGGCATAATAAAATCCAAAAATTCACAGCTTAAATTATTATGTATTCCGTGAAGTATGTTCCAGTCTATATTCTGAATAAATTCAATCATTTTTTTATCCTCCAAATTTATTTTGTTTCCAATAACAAAGAACTTGTGTTTTTCAATTAATTACACGTTATAAAATTAAAAAAGTTGGAATATTGACATTAAATATATTTTGTATTAGTATGCGGTTAGAGATAACTAACAAAAGTTATGAAAGGAGAACTTTAGAGGTGAAATCAAAAAAAGAAAGCACGTTAAAACGGCTTATGACGTATGCGGGCAAATACAGATATTTTACTTATGCGTCATGTATTCTTGCAGCGATAAGTGCCGCTGTAGCACTTATACCGTTTTACGATATCTGGCGGATTATCAGGGAAGTGTTGGAGGTACGGCCTGATTTTTCCAAGGCGGTACATATTAAATCTTACGGCTGGCAGGCAGTTATTTTTGCACTTACCTCAATGATTTTTTACATAGGCTCGCTTATGTGCTCACACAGGGCAGCGTTTCGTGTACAGGCAAATATGCGTGTCGAAATGATGAATCATATAATGAAAATACCTGTTGGAATAATTGAGACTGAGGGAACGGGAAAAATAAGAAAAGACATAACGGAATCAAGTGCGGCAACAGAGACTTATCTTGCACATAACTTACCGGATAAAGTTGTATCCGTTGTAACACCTGTATGTCTTATAGGCATGCTTGCGTTTTTTGACTGGAGACTGGGGCTTATAAGCCTTATTCCGGCAGTAATCGCATTTGTTCTTATGGGTGCATTTATGATGGGACCTAAGATGGCAGACGATATGAAGGAATACCAGAATGCACTTGGCAATATGTCGGGCGAAGCCGTTGAGTATATCAGAGGTGTTCCGGTTGTCAAGACTTTTGGACAGACGCTCTATTCTTTTAAAAGATTTAAACAGGCGATTGATGAATACGAAAAATGGACTGTGGCATATACCAAAAACATGAGGGTGCCTATGACGGCATTTACTACATCCGCAAACGGAATATTTGCAGCCCTCATAATCGCAGCCTACGCTTTTACGGGACACGGCATAACCGATAAATTCATAATCAATCTTTTGTTTTATGTAATCATAACCTCTATTCTTACCGTAACCTTGATGAAAGTGGCTTATGCGGGAGAATCCAAAATGCTTGTGGAGGATGCGCTGAACAGGGTAAATAATATAATGAATATCAAACCTCTGCCTGAAACAGCAGATGAAAAGACTCCGAAGGGCGCTTCTGTGGAGATAGATAACGTTGAATTTTCTTACGACAATAATTCGTCACGCAAGGCAATAGACGGCATAAGCCTCAAAATAGAAGCAGGCAGCCATATAGCACTTGTGGGACCGTCAGGGGGAGGCAAGACAACTCTTGCATCACTTATTGCAAGATTCTATGACCCTGAAAAAGGCACTGTAAAAATAGGCGGTGTGGATGTAAAAGATATAAGCAGCAGGCACCTTATGGAACAGGTTTCCTATGTATTTCAGGACAGCCACCTTCTTAAGATGAGTATTCTTGAAAATGTAAGAATGGGCAGACCTGATGCTACCGATTATGAAGTAATGGAAGCCTTGGAAAAAGCACAGTGTATGGATATAATCGCTAAATTCCCTGACGGCGTAAATACTATAATAGGAAGCAAAGGTGTATTTGTATCCGGCGGTGAAGCACAACGTCTTTCCATTGCAAGGGCATTTCTTAAGGACGCACCCGTTTTAATTCTTGATGAGGCAACGGCGTTTGCCGACCCTGATAATGAATGTAAGGTGCAGCATGCATTCGAGAATCTTGCAAAAAACAAAACCGTAATAATGATAGCTCACAGGCTTTCAACCATAACCTCAGCCGATTGTATTTATGTGCTTGAAAAAGGTAAAATTGCCGAAGCAGGCACATACGACGAGCTTATGGAAAAGCAGGGAATATTCTGTCATATGTGGAATGAATACAACAAATCCGCAAACTGGAAAGTCGGAAAGGAAGGTGCATTATCATGATGGAAAAATTGAGACACAAGTACGCTTTGTCTGAAAAAGGCACAAAAGATATGGTGCGTGCCTTCATTGCAGTTACAATATCTAACCTCGTACTGATGTTACCGGTTGGACTTTTGTATAAGTTGTCATCATATCTTCTTGAAGGCGAGTTGAAAAAATCGGAATTACCGTTTTTTATAATTGCAATCGTCATTACGCTCATATTGATTGCAGTAACAACGTTCTTACAATATAACGCAACTTTCCTCTCAACTTATGTGGAAAGCGGTATAAGACGTAGGGGTCTTGCGGAAAAACTCAGAAAACTGCCATTGTCATTTTTCGGTAAAAAAGACCTTGCAGACCTTACAAATACTATAATGACCGACTGTGCCACCATCGAAACGGCGTCATCACATTGGATACCTGAACTTGTGGGAGCACTTTTATCCACAACCATCATTGTAATAAGCCTTTTCTTCTTTGACTGGAGAATGGCACTTGCAGCTGTATGGGTAATGCCTGTTGCTTTTATCGTTGTACTTTTATCAAGAAAAACCATGAAAAAAGTTCAGAATAAAACGGTAAAATACAGAGTTGAATGTCTTTCGGGAATACAAGAGGGACTTGAGTGCCTCAGGGATTTAAAATCCTACAATATGACTGATACATATATGGACGGACTTGAGACCAAAATCCGAAATGTTGAGAAACATGCCGTTACAGCCGAGTTCACAAACGCCGCATTTGTATGTTCTGCCCAGATGATTTTGAAATTCGGAATAGCTACGGTAGCGGTAACAGGAAGTGCTTTGCTCATAAAGGGTGATATAAGTGTGCTTACGTTCTTTATGTTTTTACTTGTTGTTACAAGAATGTATGAGCCTTTACAGATTTCACTTCAGAATCTTTCTGCCATAATTAATATGAGCAACAGTTGTGAGAGAATGGATGAAATACTTTCACATGAGGAGCAGACAGGAACAGAAACTCTTACAAATGACGGTTATGATATCGTATTCGACCATGTTGCATTTTTTTACGAAGATGGGGAAAAAGTGCTCAGTGACGTTAGTTTCACTGCAAAGCAGGGCGAGGTTACCGCACTTATCGGTCCGTCAGGCGGTGGCAAAACAACGGTTTCAAGGCTTGCAGCGAGATTCTGGGATAACAACAGCGGTACAATAACCGTAGGCGGTATGAAGGTTACGGATGTTGAGCCTGAAAAACTTCTTTCGCTTTACTCAATCGTATTTCAGGACGTAACTCTTTTTAATAATACTGTTATGGAAAATATCAGAATCGGTAAAAAAGATGCCACGGATGAAGAAGTTATTGCAGCCGCAAGACTGGCAAACTGCGAAGAATTTGTGGAGCGTATGCCTGATAAATGGAACAGCATGATTGGTGAAAACGGTTCCGAATTGTCGGGTGGAGAGAGGCAGAGAATATCCATTGCCAGAGCCTTCCTTAAAGATGCACCGATAATTCTTCTGGACGAAGCAACCGCCTCACTGGACGTTGATAACGAATCACTCATCCAGGAGTCAATATCAAAGCTTATCGAAAACAAAACAGTTCTCATAATAGCCCACAGAATGAGGACAGTTGCAGGTGTTGATAAGATAGTTGTGTTAAAAGACGGTAAAGTAGCCGAAATGGGTTCACCTGAACAGCTCATGAAAAAAGGCGGTATATATAAACACATGTGCGAAACACAGCTGAAATCAGAAAAGTGGAACTGCTTTTGAATGAAGTCAATGGTTTGTTGATGATTTTACATTTTATCGGGAAAGTGGTATATATAATATGTTTGCATTGAAAGGAAAGCGATAGTATTATATGAAAATTGACAACAAAAGCAAAAATTATCTTACAAGGGTTATTGTATATCTCGTTGGTCTTTTTATAATGACCATCGGGGTATCAATGTCCGTAAAATCTAATCTTGGAGTATCTCCGGTCAGCTCTATTCCCTACACCATAACGTGCATTACAGGACTTGAAATGGGAAAAGCTACAATTCTTTTTCACATCGTACTCGTTATTATCCAGATAATAATATTGAGAAAAGATTTTGAAATCAAAAACCTTTTACAAGTATTTGTCGGAATTATATTCGGTTATTTCACAACTTTTTCCAATTACCTGTTTTCATTTATTCCATCTACAGATAACTACGCTGTAAGGGCGGCTCTGATGTTTGGAAGCACGGTAGTAATTGCATTTGGTATATTTTTATATCTTCCTGCGGATGTTGTACCCCTTGCAGGCGAGGGTGCCATGAAAGCAATTTCTGATAAAACAGGCATTATGTTCAGTCATGTTAAAATAGGGTTTGACGTTTCAATGGTTCTTGTGTCACTCGCCGCCTGTCTTATTGCCCTCAGAAAACCGGGTGCAGTAGGTGTCGGCACCGTTGTGGCTGCCGTTCTTGTTGGAATAATTCTCGGAAGATTCAATCATTTTCTCGGAGCAAAAAGGGATAAGCTGTTGGGAAAAGAAAAAGAATAAATTTTTTTAATAAAAAATTACATAAAAGGTTAATTAA
>JBNMKN010000002.1:0-38343 GCA_050874365.1 Butyrivibrio sp.
GTTACATTCTAATTTATTTCCATTGTCTTTACCTCTCTTTCATAAAATAAATTTACATTCCACTATGGTTACATTCTAATTATAATCAGAAAGAATATAAGATAGCAAGTTACTTATTTACATTCCACTATGGTTACATTCTAATATGAGCGAATGATAATTACTGATTTTAACGAAATGCATTTACATTCCACTATGGTTACATTCTAATTTTTTGCCTGCTTCTGCTCAATTATCTTGTCTCTTTATTTACATTCCACTATGGTTACATTCTAATTAATGACCGGTTATCCCATTTGTTAATTAAATAAATGGATTTACATTCCACTATGGTTACATTCTAATTTTGAGAAGTATTCTGTCCGCAACAAGTGTTCCTGATTTACATTCCACTATGGTTACATTCTAATACAGAAGATACTACGACCACTACCGCTATGCAAATTTACATTCCACTATGGTTACATTCTAATTTTAAGCAACATCCATTGACTAGGGACAAGTCCATATTTACATTCCACTATGGTTACATTCTAATCAGAAAGCCGAATTAGCCGAGTTAGTTCCTTTATATTTACATTCCACTATGGTTACATTCTAATCCGTCGCACTAACATATCCTATGTAGCGTATTAAAATACGGTTGAATTGTCAACCCTGTTTTTTTGCTGTTACAAATTTGATAAAAATTCAGAAACGGTGCGACGGAGGTTATCAAAAATATAGGACTCAAAAGGTGTTGTCTACCCACGCCGTTTTTTACATGATATGGGGTCGACAGAGATTTTTCTATAGGAAAAATGACATTTTGTCGTCCTCTTTGCCAAGAAATTCTTTCTTTAGCCATTTTTCATTTCTGGATTTGAAAAGAATTACGGAATCCTTGTCTTTTCTGATGAACATGTCTAATTCATTTTTTAATTTCAGAATTTGTGAATCCTGCAGTTCGCCCTCAAATACTGAATTTTGAATATGGGTCAGGTATTTCTTGCAGCATTTATATATTTTGGGCAATATTCTTTTTCCGTCATTGTCCATGACAATATCGTAAACTAAAATTATATACATTTATTCCTTTCTACCACCATATCTCAAACGGCTCATATTCCTTTTCCTCAAGGATGTGCTTTATCAGCTTGTAGGCTTCAAGCCTGATTAAATACTGGTAACTTACATCCCTTCCCAAATCCTTGTGCCTGATTGTGGTTTTAAGTTTGTTTTCCAGTTCTGAGACTATGACTTTGGAAGCTTTTGCTGTTAAATGCAGACCATTTAATCCATGTGTGAAGCTTTCTTCATTAATTTGATTTCTGTTTAACAGCGAAAAAATAAGCCTGTCACCTATTATCGGCTTAAATATTTCGGACAAATCAAGGCACAGTGAAAACCTGCGTTCTCCCGGCTGGTGCAGATAACTAATTGTCGGATTTAACTGGGTCATGTAAATTTCTGATAGCGTCTTTGTATAAATCAAGGTATTTACATAGGAAATAAGACTGTTAATCATGTTATCAGGCGGGTGCATTACACGCTTTTCAAAATCAATATCCCTGTCTATGATTGTCTGCCACGCCTCATAATATCTGCTTCTTATATTTCCTTCGTATCCCATGACTTCCTGTATTGTAGCAGCTTTATCAATATGCTTTCTGTATTCCTGTATATCATCCATGTACACAGCCACATCTTTGCCTCTGCCGTTATAATATCTCAGATTTCTGTAAATATTTGCGGAAGCACCCTTAATTACCTTTTTGGCAATGACAAGCCGCTTTTCATAATCGGAATAATGTTCCACCTGCTTAACAAGCAGTTTACCCGACAAAAGACTTTCCCTCGGATAATAGCTTCCTATGTAAAAATCATAATAATTAAAAAAGTGTACTGTAATTTTATTCTGGGTTAAAAAGTTAAGCAGCGCCGTATTTAATGTCATTTCAGACATTACATATATATCGCTTACTCTTTCAACCGGAACATCTCTTTTGGTTCCATCTGTATCAATGAATTGTAAAGTATTATCTTTTCTGTGTAACTGCCCGTTATTGTATATATAAAAACTCTGTTTCAATTTTTCCCTTTCCGGATTGTTCTTCCTATATGTAGCACAAATCGTAATATGCACATTTTTTGCATATATTACTTTGCAATTTATCAGGTGCCGTATCTGAATCCGTTATGCTTTCTATGTCCTGCAACATTGCTTCAATGTTTATCTCATCTTCATCTGTAAGCTCAACGTACACATTCTTTTTTAATAAAGGATAGTCTATTTTTGCTGTTATCACGACACCACGCTGTTTTAAATAATAAAGATAATATTTAACCTGCCATATTGTTGCTTCCTCTATCTTGTTGCTCTTTTTTATCTCGTTGAGAATATTTTCATTGCCGAAAAAATCAATATTAATCACATTATCAATGTTAATATGTTTGTCTTCCCTGCCGTAACTTTTCTGATCCAACAATGCTCCTATCTTTACATCCTCGCTACAGTCCTCCATGTTGATTTCATTACTGAAAAACCACAGCTTTCTCTTACATACATTATAGTAATACACCATCATTCCCGTAATTTTTTTCATACCATATAAATTCCTTCCTCTTCATCTAACAAACCTCGTCCTTTTAAAGTATCTTCATCAAATTCGTAATCCTGTGGTGTAAGTTTTATATCCAATTTGTCCATGTATTCATTGGCAGAATAATAATTCATACGTTTTGACACTGAAACCACATACTGCATAAGCTTATTTTTTCCAAGTATCTTTGATTCCATATCATTACCGTTAATTTGGTTTTCAATGTCCTCCAAAACACCGTTATTATCCATTTCTTCATATATGACTCTTGGTATTACCTGATATGAATTAATACCTCTGAAATTCTTTTGTGCCTCGGTTTTACTGTATTCCCTCGGAACAATTCCGCTGCACGCATTGATTTTTCTCTGTATTTTGTCATATATACCGCTTTCGGATTTTTTCAATGCCTCCGTATCATACACATTGTCTATGTACTCTAACTTCATATTTTCATCAAAAATATTGTTATTGTATTTCTGAATAAATTCAGATGACCGGTCATATAAAAGCTTATCATATACCGTTCCGTACCCTGAGCCATCCTCTTCTTTGGTTTCGTAAACGTATACGTTAGGTTCGTTGTCGCTGTAATCCTGCTGCCTGTTTCTGTAGCACCTTCCCATTCTTTGTAAAAGACTGTCCGCAGTACACATATCTGTGAACAATACATCAAAATCTATATCCAGACTTGCTTCAACAATCTGTGTTGTAACCCAGATACCGCTGTCATTACTGCCGGAAAACTCCATAATCTGCTTTTCTAACAGCCGTTTATGACACTGTATGTATTTTGCATGTAATAAAAAAACATTCCCGGCTATCTCTTCTAACCGTTTATAAACCTTTTGTGCTCTTTTGACAGTATTACATATTACAAGGACTTTCTTATGCTGTGACAGCTCTGCTATTTTGTCATAATCAAAATCCGACTTAAAATAAGCAATTTTATGCTTTACTTTATTCAAAACAAATGAACTGTATTTATACTTAATTCCGTTTTCATCCATCAAATCCCTTACAACCGGAGGAAGCGTAGCTGTCATTATGGCAAATTTTCCTCCCGCATACTGCAGCAGTTTCAATCCATATATAAGCTCTCCGATAATTTCCGGAGAATACGCCTGAATCTCATCAATTATCAGTTTTGAATATTTTAATGTGGCAAGCAAAATTTCAGAGCCGATGTATTTATATACATATGTGAACAACTGGTCCACAGTACATATTGTTACCGGATATGACAGATTCTTTGATACCGAATATTTTTCCATTGCCGCCTCAACACTTTCCGTCTCATTTTCAAGCAGATGTGCCACGGCATTTGAATGTAACAAAGTTGTTTTTTCGTCAGGATATCCATATTTATTCACCACCCTGTCGTATATGGCATTAATTGAAACCTGTAAGGGTAATGTATAAAATGTCTTGGCTTTATCAGCCCACATAAAAGCCGCCTCTGTTTTGCCGCTTCCTGTAGATGCCACCACCACAATATTTTCATCCCTGTTATCGTACATATATTTTTGGACATCCCTTAATGACTTCTTTTCAGCCTGCAATTCATCTATAATTAAACCACCTAAATATCTGCCTTCATATTCTCCGTCTATCTCAAGTGGATATGATTTGTCGCTGCTTGCGTAATAATCTGCCATGTTTAACATTCCTTTTATAATGGCATACCTCACCCACAAATCATCCTCACAAGAACTGATATTGTAACCGGCTGTGTCATACCAGATATGTGAAAGATACCATTCATTAATTACTGTCGTATCTATAGTTTTCTTTAGTACAGAGCATTTAAGTAAATCTTCCTCAATTATTCTTATTAATTCCTGCATATCAGGACGGATATTTCTTGCGTGATGATATACAATTGCATTAATTAATGCCTTACTATTCCTTTTCCCGATTTCCCTGTAAATATTTTTGGGTATAAAAGCACAACTTAAATATCCGTGAGGATAAAGTTTATCCCCATATCCAAGTTCTTTATACACCTCAAGAAACGGTTTTATTTCAGAATCAATTTCTAAATGTTTTAATTTATACATCTTTGTTGCAAAAATGGTACTAAGTTTTCCATAGTCATGATATTTGCATGCAAGAAATATAAGCTTTCTTTCTTCTTCGCTAAAATGCTCTTTATACATTTCGTAAAGTATTTCCCACACAGAAACAACATCTTTTGAATGTTGCTCACATGAAATATCGCCTTCGGATTTTGCATAATATTTCATTTATGTACCTCCTCGTCAAATAAAACCGGCACCTTAACAAATAATTTTATGTGAAGTGCCGGCTTCTTTATAGCGCCTATCCAAAGCAGACAAGATATTTGCCGCCGGATACTATATCAACATATGCTGCTTCTTTGCCTTCCTGCTCTTTAACCGATTCCACATCTACTACATTTGTAAAATCAGATGTATAGTATGCCTTAACAATTTTTTCCCATTCCCTTAATTTTGTTTTGGGATTAATTTTGTATTTTTTCGTTATATCGTAGATAGTTGCATATTCTTCCATTCCTGTGTCTTCATTTATACATGTCAACGGAATATACATAGAGTACTCGTTAGAGAGTTTACCTATGTTGTAATCATCACTAAATTCATCATACTCTTGCAGTTCCACTACCTCAGGAATACCGTCTACCCTGACTATATCTTCATGTCTTCCTAAAGCCATATAATTCTTAGGATATGTTAGTCCCTGTAAAATTGTATCAAAATCTTCCGGTTTATCAGGGATAATGTGTATCACGATTTCTACGTCCGATAATACATGGACATTTCTGACACCTCTGTTGATTCCGTCATATCCACCGTCTTTATTAGGTACTTTCGCATAGTGTCTGCTTTTATCGTATTTAATTCCAAAATTATATAAAGTTGCCAGATCCATTGTGTCACTTACATACTTTCCCTGGATGCATAGCTTCATACCGTGATAATCTCCCGGTGTGAAGCCGCATGCTACATGTATCATTCCGATAACACTTGAATAGGGAGGCAACGGATAGCTTTCTTTGGTAAGAAAGCTGGTTGCCTTTCTGTAGTTAGGCAATTGCTGGCTTAATTTAAGTCTTATTGCCTTAAGCATAATATTCATCAACTTCTTTCTTGAGTGCAGCGAACATTTCTGATATTGTTACAGGTTTTAATTTATTGATTTCTTCCTCATTGGCAAATTTACCTTTAAGGATTCCTATATGTGTGTTATTCTTTGTGTCATTGCTTGACTGAATTACACTATCTATCATTTCAACATCCAGCTTCATTCTGTCCGACTTAATCCTGTTTTCAAAATATGGATTTTTTCTTTCATATAATCCACCTATTGCAAAAACAGGTGACATATTTTCTCTTCTTCCTTTTATATCCCTGTAAAGGAACTCTATAGTATCAAGTAATTTTTTTACTCTGTCTGCTCTTTCCTCTTTGTCAACTGTGATATCACCGTCTATACCTACTCTGTCTAAATCAATTGCGATTGTATAAGTGTATAATGAACTGTGAATTTCACTCTGGGCGATTGCATTATTAAGTCCTGCTCTTTTTGCAATTCCCATATTGGTAAGGAAATCAATATCTGATGTATATGGTTCAAGTGCAATGGCATTACTAAGTCTTACTGTTGCTGAACGTGTTGTCTGACCCTCTCCTTTAGTTGTTTTCATATATCCAAATAAATCTATTTCAGGATAATCCTTTATATTACTGTCGGCGGCAAACTGTGCAACGCCCTGATCCTCAACCGGAGTATTGTCACAGTGCATCTGCTGGACAATATTGTATCTTATTGCCTGTCTTGATATGTAGGAATATACCTTTCCGTCAGCTCTTGTTAATTTTTTGAGCTGTGAAATATTTCCTATTCCCTCTCCATAGTTTGCACTTTCTGCATCTACTACAACTGTTAATGTTAATCCATTTTTATTCATTTATTTTTCCTCCTGTTTCTACTTATTATCAGCACTGTTTGCTTCATACTTTTCATACATTAATCCCAAGATATAGCCTCTTCCAATACCATTAAAGTATTCTTCAGACTTCATCATCTCTTTAAATACACCCGGTACCGCAATTCCCTTACTTGAATATACTCTTATTATCGTATCAAGAAATTGTTCAACCGCTCCTGTTGTTAGACTGTTCTCCAATCTGTAAACAAATCCTCGCATCGCATTATCTTTATCTGCAATTTTAGAATCTGTAATACTTTGTTTCACTCCTATGCCGTGTTTAAATGCAATATCTGTTTTTTCCTGTAAATCTTTTTTCATTGACTTTCCTCCTCCAAAAATAAATTGTAAATCCAGAACGCATTTTAAGAAATTCACATTCGCACTGTTTTTTAAAGCATTAACCAATATATAATCAAATGCGTAATAAAGTGATTTTCTGTTAAGTATGCTGTCCATGACCATGTCATAAACGCTTACATAGTCACTGTCAGTCCTTATATATACTTTTTCCAGTCTTGTTAATAAGCCATCTCTTCCCTGCTGTTTCTCCTGAGCCTCTTTAAATCCGTAAACAATGTCTTTGCTTATAACTTTTATGTCATACTCACTGACATCTTTCATCTTAGCCACGACCTGAATATTACGGACACCATTGATTACCATATTGGCGGCATCCGAAGTAAATACCCTGTATATCTTGCTTTTTTCGGACTGAAGGTTGATTTCTTTGTTTAACTGTGAACACTTGTCCATCATACTCTCCAGCAGGCTGATTTTCGTATTCACATTTATAAACACAGCATTTTTTCCTGTAAAATAGAATCCTAAAGGAACCATCGAATACAAAAATGCACAATACGGACAAACATAAGCATCCGCTTTCTGATTCCAATAATGTGATTTTTTTCTATTAACGTCATCTGTCTGATTAACAAATGAAATTGCTTTAACGTTATTTGTTGCTCTTCTACATTCTATGCACATTTTTTTGCCGTCTTTTACGCTGTTAATTTCATCAATAACCGGATTAACAAACTCCTTGTTATAGCAATCTGTTACATCGGATTTCAGATTAGCCGGCTGAAAATATGACACTCCGTCATAAAACATATTTATCTTGCTGTACATTATTTCTTTGAAAATAAGAATCTTCTGTACATCCTTATTCTCAACTATTTTGTATATATCTGCATACAGACTATACTTTTCTTCTAAATTCTTTTCTCCTTTCATTTTCTTAATTACACTAACATCCGGGGCTGCATCGTCAGTATATTTATTGATTATTTCATATCCTGCGACAAAACTTGATTTTAACAACATATCGCCAAACTCATTTATGAGATTGTTCAAGTCCTTGTCCTCATCTTTTGTCCTAGATTCCTTCCGAATAAGGGAATCGACCTTACTTTTTTTACTCATAACATTCGTAAATTTAGTATTTTCCCCAAGATAATGTACCATGGCGTTCAAATATATCTGTCCGATATTGTGATTTAAAAAGTATTCCTTCGATACTCTAAGACTATTGCCATCGACTGCATAATCTACGTTCTTAACTGCCTCAGACCCCTTAAACTCTAAGAGTCTAAGGAGTCCCAATATCCCGGAATTTTTCAGAAATGAGCCATTCAGCTCAAATTCTATGAAATCCTCTGTTGTCACTTAAATCCTCCTTTCAACCAATGATTTCAAACACACCAAATCCATGATTTCGTCTGCTGCCTATTCCCGACTGGTATAAATAATTAATTAACTCTGTTGAACCGGTAAGTCTGAATACTCCGATAGAATTAGGAATAACAATCCCCATTGTCTTACTGAATATTTTTTTTGCATTTACAGGTGTAAGACTGAATTTAGTAAAATCAGTAATTCCGCTGTCCTTCAACTGAAGCTTAAGGTTACATAATAACTGTTCTTCAAACTCTACATCATCATATAAAAAGTATCTGTCTTTTTCTCCTTTTACATGACGTCTTACGCATAAGCCTGAGCAGAATCTTACAAGTACACTTTCAGATTCGTAGTGTTTATGATTAAACATCTGCGATTTCTTAAGAATAATATTATTACCATTGTACGCCGGATATTTGACATTTTTCATATTAAGTAAAGCATTATAAATATCAATTCCAAGTGCATAATCAGGAGTTACAATTTCCCATGTAAACTTGTCATTTGTCAATCTTACACAATCAGGTAAATATTGTACCCTGCCTAACCGGATATCAAATGCAAAATTCTTTTCCTTCGTGACTCCAGTTCCATACATAGCTTCAAACAACTGTGTATCAGAACGTTGTAACGCATTTTTCAGGAACGAAAGCATTAACCTACGATAATCAAGATTAATTTCATCAGTTTCTACATAAAATTCATTAATATTTTTCATTTTGTCACCTCCCTTATAATGAATTAGATATATATCTTGTATTCAAGATACCATACGATATTATATGTGTCAAGATATTTTTAGCCATAATTACTAAATTAAATTATTCTATTGACTTTGTTACCATTTTTGTTAAGGTATTAAATGTAATCCACATTGGAATGTAAATTAATTACTAAATTAAATTTTTCCCCGAATAACCCACATTGGAATTTATTTACCACATCAAAAAAGATGTCACATACACCTGAGTACATGTGACATCTCGTTACTTCATCTTAATATGTCTCCCTAGATTATACTCCGGTGCTATATTCTGTATATTAGCTAAAATTCCTCATCTGTAAAAATTATAGGAATATTATACCAATAATTGTATTTTCTTACAAGCAATTTTTATATATTTTGCTAAACATCAATCAACCCAAAATACTTATATAAATTGCCTATAATATCTCACAGCTTACAGACCTACCGCATCCACTCCATGAACGGCCTCTTCATGAGTGAACTTTTCATATTCAAGCTGGCTTATAAGTCCGTCTCTTGACATTGGCACTGATTTCATATAGGATTGTGCTTTAATTACAGCCTGTGCCATCCAGTCACCACCGCAATTATCTATTGCATACCATACTGGACTTCATCAGATGTGAATCCTTCGTATTCAAGCTGCTCCATAAGACCAAGTTTAGAAAATCCTATATTGCATCCCAGATAAGATTTGGCAGACATAAGTGCCTGTTTTTTCCAGTCGGCACCACAGTTGTCAAGGGCATACTGTATCTGATTCGCGTCATATCCTTCATATTCAAGCTGATCTTTGAGACTTTCTTTTGAAAAACCGCCCATATCCAGATAGCTTTTTGCACTTTTTAGTGCATTGGATTCGCCGGCTGATACATTAGATGCAGGTGTCTCAGACGGCTTTGTATCAACAGACTCGGTAGCTTGTGATACAGGTTTGGTTGCAGGTGCTACAGGCTGGTTCGCCGGCTCATCCGGTATAACCTGAGAGTCATTAATCAGATTAATCTTATCAACATATACAGCCGGAATTGATATAGTCTGTCCAAGAACCGACTCATACTGGAAAATCCCCACTGACATTCCATAAATCTCAATATTATCATCCTCAAGAATACGGCTTGTGGTTATTTCCGGGTCATAGCCTATAAGAATCATCTTATCGTAGTCTCCATCAATGGCAAGGCGGATCTGATTCTCATCATCTCCCTCCATAAGTTGGACAACCTCTCCCTTAAAATAAACAAGCCTTCCTTCATAGTCCTTTGGATTACGGGATATGTTATCAAATGTGATTCCCGTCATATAATCACTATCACTGTATGTCTCACTCTCAGATGGCTCTGTTACATCTTCTACAGTTATGTCTTCTGCAGTTGTAGCATATTCTGTCTTATTCTTTTTGTGTGTTGTTGTCTCCTCTTCAGATTCATTAAAAGTTGCTGTTTTACCGCATGCCCATAACATGCAGCACATAATAATCGTTAATAACGATACTGACAATTTCTTCATAATGTTACCTCCATAATAAAATTGATATTTTTCTCCCCTCACCGCCCCTTCTTTTATCCATATCCTACCAAATATACCTGTCCCAAAAAAAGGACTGGCATGTCAAATTCAAAATTAAATATAAAAAGAAAACCGGGCCGGATTTACGCCGACCCGGTCTTTATATTAAACGTTTCCTACACTTCATCCCTATAACTCTGTGGTTATGTACCTTAACCAAATATAGCCTTTGCAACTTCCTGAATAGTCATTCCAAGTTCTTCTGTATCTGACTGATACATGTCTACCGAAAGGAAGCTTCCGTTATCTTTTTCGATAACTGCACAATACTGTGCATTTTCGCTTGGTGATTTGACTCCCTTGAAAGTTCTCTTATAGAACTCAACTGTACCGTTAGGTGTGTCAAGAGTATCTTTTAACTTTTCAACCTTGTCATATTCATAGTTATCTTTATCAACTTCCCATTCTTCACCGTCGATATAAGCTTCTACCCATTCCTCTGTGAAGACGGTTACCCACAAACTAACATCGTCTGTTTCCATAACAAAACAGTTCTCATTGGTATAATCCTTGTCAACTGTAAATCCATCAATAAGGTTTACTCTTCCAATTACATTTCCGCTGTAATCCTGAACTTCATACTTACCGTTTCCGGATACATCCGAATCATCTTTTTTATCATCCTTCTTCGTATCTTCCTTTGAAGGCTTTACATCATCTTTGTCAGGAGTTGACTCTTCTTCAACTGTCTTATCATCTGAAGCATCTGCGTCCTTAAGTTCCTTTGGAAGTTCAACCTTAGTCTTACCAAAATCAGAGAACTCTAATGTAACACTTGCTTCATTAACGTTTAACATATCTTTAATATTAGCATCTTCTGTTGATGATGCTTCAAGAATCTTGCCAACACAGCTCTTTAAATCGATTGTAACGCCTGTGATAACTTCGTTATCTCCATCAATTGTTACAGTAATTGCCACATCATCTAATAAGTCAATAATTTTTGATAAATCAAAATCTTCCTCTGAAACATCTCCTAAACCTGAAAGGCTGTCTTCGATAGCTGACTTTATTTCATCTTCCTTGTCACCAAGAATTTTATCAAAATCAAGTTTGGCTTCTACTGTGTAGATGCCCTTCTTTTCAGAAACAACATCTGCTGTTTTGATAAAATCTGTAAATGCTGTTAAATTCTGTAATCCTGCAACAACTTCTGCAAGGCTTGTGTCTGATTCTTCCTTCATCCATTCTTCGTCATCAAAATCATATTCATATACATACTCAGTATCGCCTTCTTTAACAAGGTATGTCTTGAGTTCCTGGCCACCTTCAGTAATTTCAGGAATTTCTGCATATGTTTTTCCTTCTGCATAGCCTGCTTCATCACTGATTTTAAGAGTTCCGTTTATGCCTGCCTTAACTGATGACTTAAGGTCTGCTTCTTCAATTTCGCCGTCTTTAATAGCTGACTCAATCATTTCTTCAGTCATTCCCTGCATAATAAGAATCTGTTTTAAATCTAAATCAGCATCTAATTTTGCATCTAATGATACTGTGAAGTTTTCCAAACCTTTTTTGTTAGCTGCTACTGCTTTGACAAGGTCATCGGCACTCTTGCTGCCTTTGTTAGTGTCGCCTGAAGATTGGTTCTCATCTGCTCCGACCTTCGCTTTCTTGCTGCCACATGCTGCCATACCAAGTGTAAGTGCGATACACATCATGACTACAAGAATTTTCTTAAATAATCCTTTTTTCATTTTGTCTGCTCCTTTAAAAATTTTAACATTTAAGGTATTACTACCAAAGCACGTTCTGATTGTATCACGGAAAATTTTACTAATCAATATACGTTTTAGCGAAATAAAGTGTCCTATTTACGAAAAAATAGCGTTTATTCATAAAAAACTGCAGAAGAAGGGTATTTCCTCCTCTGCAGCCACCATCAGGTTGTTATATAAGTATTATATTTCTGTCTTCTTAATTTTCTCTCCATTTCCACGGCATTATCAAGATTTTTGTAAGCGCCTACCTGTACTTTATAGAGGTCATCCTGATAAATAATAAATGCCGGGTAACCCATGTCAAGTAACGGCTCTAAAAGTTTATCCGCATTGTCACGGTTTCTGAAAGCACCCACCTGCACACGGTACAGCTTATCACAGGTACATCTGTTGCTTTCCCTGTCTTTTTCATATAAGCCCTCGTATGGGTCTTTTATATTATTGTCATCCGGCATGGGCTGTGTATTGTCCCTTGAAGCTGTGCCTGAACCTATGGTTTTTAGTATTCCGTCGGCTATCGCCGCCGCTATCCGGTCAAACTCGTCATCAAACTTCCTGTTGTCACTATCATTATTGATAAAGCCTGTTTCAACAAGCACAGCAGGCATATTGGTACGTTTAAGCACCACAAGATTAGGTCTTTCCACAACCCCCAAATCTTTAAAGCCTAAGTCTGTCAGATTGTCGAGTATATTCTCGGCGAGACGTTCTTTTTCTCCGCCATCACTGTAAATCAAAACCTGTGCTCCGCTTGCGGTGTTGGGATTTTCTCCCGAATTTCTATGGAAGGATACAAAATAATCCGCTCCCGAATTATTGGCATCCGTTGCCTTTTTAAACGGTGTTTCGTATATGTCGTTATCTCTTGTATAAAAAACATCTATGCCTTCATCTTTAAGGATATCTCCAACCGCCATTGTAAGCCTGAGGTTGTCGTCTTTTTCCCGTCTTCCGTTATACACTGCTCCCGGGTCACTTCCGCCATGTCCTGCATCTAAAGCAATCAGCATAATATATACCTCTCTTTTTCATATGGTATATATTATGCTGACCGGGTCTTTATATTTACATTTTTTTTATTAAAATAACTGCAATTACCACACTTGCTATCGCTATAAGCGACATAATGGTTATGGTTAATGCAACTTTCCTTTTATATTTTTTTGCAACCTTTTCGTCTATCATTAATTCTTTTTCCTTTCATATTTTACAAATTCATATATAAGGTCAAAATATGTTCTCTCGTCGCTGGATTCGGTTATAACAAATCCCTCATCTTCCAGATTAGGGAAGTACGAATCCGCATCGTAGGCATAATCTATCTTAGTTATGTGAGCTACGTCACAAAGAGGAAGCATCTGCTTATATATGGAAGCTCCTCCGATTACATATATGTCCTCGTCCGCAAAATCTTTTGCCGCCTCAACGGCTTCTTCTATGCTGTGAACCACAATAGCTCCGTCAACCTTATAATCCTTATCACTTGTTATTACGATATTGGTTCTGTTCTTTAAAGGGCGTTTGTTAGGAAAACTTTCAAGCGTCTTGCGTCCCATAATTACGGCTTTGCCCGTTGTGGTCTCCCTGAACCATTTCTGGTCTTCAGGAATTCTTACAAGAAGCTCGTTTTTGTATCCGATTGCCCAGTTTTTATCTACTGCTGCGATTATATTCATAATGTGTCCTTTCCTATATGGCTACAGGTATGTTGGTAACCTGTGGTCCGGTTATATAATTATCTACCGACACGTCATCCCTTGTGAACTTGTAAAAATCTTTCACCTCAGGATTAAGATGGAATGTCGGTGCGTCATAACATTCTCTTGATATAAGTTCCTCTACAATAGGAATATGTCTGTCATATATGTGTGCGTCTGCGATTACATGGACAAGCTCTCCCACCTGCATGTCACACACCTGTGCCAACATATGCACCAGCACCGCATACTGTGCAACATTCCAGTTGTTGGCTGTAAGAATGTCCTGTGACCTCTGGTTAAGGATTGCGTTAAGTGTAAGCTTATCTTCACCTTTTTTCTGGGTAACATTAAAAGTCATGCTGTAAGCACATGGATATAAATTCATCTCATGTAAATCCTGATGAACATATATATTAGTCATTATTCTTCTGCTGAAAGGATTGTTCTTTAAATCATATATAACACGGTCAACCTGATCCATCATACCTTCTTTATATTGGTGTTTTACGCCAAGCTGATAACCGTATGCTTTGCCGATTGAGCCGTTCTCGTCTGCCCACGAATCCCATATATGGCTGTGAAGGTCGTGAATATTGTTAGACTTTTTCTGCCATATCCAGAGCAATTCGTCTGTCGCACTTTTAAGTGCTGTTCTTCTTAATGTAACAAGCGGAAATTCCTTGCTGAGGTCATATCTGTTTACAACCCCGAATTTTTTGATTGTGTAAGCAGGAGTTCCGTCCTCCCAATGAGGTCTTACTTTTTCGCCCTCTGTACTTAAACCATTTTCAAGGATGTCTTTACACATGTCTATAAAAACTTTATCTGCGTAGCTCATTATTTCCTCCTGTTACTGCACTATTTTACTTTATCATATATCTCCACGGGAACATAAGCCTTAACCTCTATTCCCTCTGCAACATATTCTTCGCTTAAAAGCTGTCCGTATTTTCTGATAAGGGATATCTTGGAAGCTTCCGTGTAAGAATACGTCTTTTCTATATATATTTTGCTTTCTCTTAAAACCTCTTCAATGGTGTCTTTAAGCTCTGTCAGTCCGTCACCGTGAAGAGCCGATATATTAACGGTCTTATCTGCCTTAAAATCCTTAAGGACTTTATTGCCCGCAATTTCTATTTTGTTAAAAGCCGTTATTATAGGCTTGTCACCCGCTCCCAGTTTATCAAGTGTATCGTATACAACATGCATCTGGGAATCCATTGCGGGATTGGACGCATCCACAACGTGAAGAATTATATCCGCATATACGGCTTCTTCAAGGGTACTCTTAAAAGCTTCTACAAGGTGATGAGGAAGTTTGCTTATAAATCCGACTGTATCCGTGAGAAGCACCTGCTGCCCGCTTTCAAGCTCCAACCCCCTTGTAGTAGGGTCAAGTGTGGCAAAAAGCTTATTTTCAGCAAGTATTCCCGCTCCCGTTAATGTATTAAGAAGTGTTGACTTACCTGCGTTAGTATATCCTACTATGGCAACCACGGGAATATTGGAACGGCTTCTCTGGCTTCTCGTAAGTTCACGATGCGTTACAACCGCTTCAAGCTCATGCTTAAGCTGTCCTATTCTCTCGTGAATAATTCGCCTGTCCATCTCAAGCTTGGTCTCTCCGGGACCTCTTGTACCGATACCACCGCCAAGTCTTGAAAGTGCGTTTCCAAGTCCCGAAAGCCTTGAAGAACGGTATCTCAACTGGGCAAGCTCTACCTGGATCTTACCTTCATTGGTATTGGCTCTGCCCGCAAAAATATCGAGAATAAGAAGCGTCCTGTCCATGACTTTAATTTCAAGGGCATCACTGAGATTGTTCATCTGTGCCGGCGAAAGCTCGTCATCACATATTATGCCTGTCGCGTCATATTCTATTATCAATTCTTTAATCTCGTCTATCTTACCCTTACCGATGTAAGTAGCCGGATTAAAATTATCAAGATTCTGTATGACTCTTGCCACCGTTACCGCACCTGCAGTTGATGCAAGCTCACAAAGCTCGTCAAGGGACTGCTCGGTGTTTTCTTTATCAGATTTTCTTACGGCTACAAGAATAACTCTTTCTTCCGCTTCTCTGTTATCAATCATATAAATCTCCTGTTAAGAAACTCTGGACTTCAAAAATGTGTATTCCCTTAAAGCCTTTACATCATCGCTGTAACTTTTTACATAGCTTTCAAACAACTCAAGTGCTTTACTGAAATCTCCGAGATATTCGTAGCATATTGCCTGATTGTAAAGCAGTGCTTTCTTAGTGTCTCCCTTGGCAGCCTCAAGTCCTTTATTGATATATTCCAAAGCCTCTGAATACTTAAATCTCTTGATAAGGTAAGCACCGTACTGGTTGTATGCCTCACCGTTAGACGCGTCTTTATTGATACACTCTACATAAAGGTCCTCTGCCTCCGAGTATCTTTCCTGTGCTTCATAAGTAAGTGCAAGATAAAAAGCAGCGTCCTTCTCTCCTGCGTCTATTGCTTTCTTAAGGGACTGTTCTGCCTGGGTGTAATCCCCGAAAAGATAATAAGTCTTGCCTATAAGAAAATCATCTGCGTCATTACATGAAATAAGTCTTCTGAGGTAGGATTCTGCCCTGTCAGTATAACCTGATGCCATAAATTCGTTATACATATTGCAGTATAAAGAATAGCTGTTGTCACTGAGGGAAATAGCTTCTTCAAAATCAAGTGCAGCGTTGTTCTCATTACCTGTGTGGATATATGCACAGCCTCTTAAATAATATAAATCAGCTTTGTCAGCCTTACCACACTTATCAAGCAGTGTTGAATAATACTCTATTGCCTTATCGTATTCACCGCTGTTTGTAAGACATTCGGCATAATATTTCATTGCATCAAGACATATACTGTCGTACTTGCTGCCTGATTTGGTAATTACGGTATCAAACTGTTCCTCCGCCGACTTAATATCCCCAAGCTTATAGTAAGCGATTCCAAGTCCCCTGTATGCGTCCCTGTTACTGCTGTCTTTACTTATAATCTCATTAAATGATTCTATAGCTCCCTGATAATCGCAGGACTCAATCTTACTCATTCCTGCCTGACATGACTGTGAAGTGGTCTTGCCACATCCCGTCAAAACTGCTGCGGCAACTGCGCCCGCACATATAATATCTATAAATAAATGTTTCTTCATTACAATAAACTCCTAAAATTATAACAAATCAAGTATCCAAACCACCCGATTAAACTAAATTGTATCATAGTAAGTGTTTTGTAACAAGTGGGTATTAAAAGATTTTCACGCTCTTTTTTGGTAAGCATGCTCTATCTTTTTACCTAGAGGAACCGCAAGTGCCAGTAAAAATATCACATTGGAAACGGCGTAAATTATCGTAAACGTCAATGAGGTACCTATGGTAATAACATAATAACTCCATTTGAACGTCCCAAAAGTCCATATAACCGTATAAATATCCATTAGAAGGGAAAAAATCACACCTGCAAACACGCCGTAAATCATGAGAACTGCTTTATTTTTTCTCAACAACCCTCCTAAAAGTGCGGATATAATCCCGATTAATCCCCATGTCAGCATCTGAAACGGAGTATACATTCCCTGTCCGAAGTAAAAATTCGTAATAAGTGCAGTCAGCGCCCCGCAGTAAAAACCGGCTTCTATTCCAAGATACATTCCCGCAATTATTACAACTGCAGTCACAGGCTTAAATCCCGGGAAAGGTGCAAATATGAAACGGCCTGCAATAGACATGGTTGTAAGCACCGTTATAAGCATTATTTTTCTTATTGAAGTCTTCTTTTTTTCGAGAATATAGAAAAACACAAAGCAGAAAATAACAACTGCCGTTGCAAAAATAAAAGCGCCGGTCTTTACCTGTTCCATTCTTCCGCCTCTTTCTCCGTAATCACATCCTCGGAAATCCCTTTCCACATCCTGCATACAGGGGTTGTATAAAATACATTTTCAAGGCAGAAATCCCTTACATTGCCGGAATACACCGACTGCCTGTCAGAAATCATACACACATAATCTGCTGCATCTGCCATAAAGGAAATGTCATGTGAAATTACAAGAATTGTTTTCTGTTGTTTTTTTAATTCATTAATAGTATTAATCAAATTAGATTTTTCTTTGTTGTCCACGCCCTTAGTAGGCTCATCAAGAATTATTATGTCGGGATTATTTTTTAGCACAAGTGACAGGGCAAGGAGTTGTTTTTCCCCTCCGCTTAAATCATAAGGATTCCTGCCGTCATATTCATCCTTGGTGAAATGGTCGGTAACATCCTGTGAAAGAATACCGATTCCGTTACCGTAAGTCTTTACTTTTCCCGAATATGGTTTAATATAACCCGAAAGCAGCTTCGCAACCGTTGTTTTGCCACTGCCGTTTTCTCCCACAATAAAGTGGCATTTTCCTTTGTAAAGTTTCATGGAAAAATCTTCTATTACAAAACCATTCTCTTTTGTATAGCCGAATGACACATTTTTAAGTTCTGCTGCAATTTCGTCTGTACCCTTATCTTCGGCGTGTTCTTTATGAGTATTATTTCCAAGTTTTATATATTTATGTCCCTCTGCCAGACTAAGCGGCACAGGTCTTACATCAGCAAATATCCTTGCAACCGTCGGAAGCAGATAACCGTAACCGTTTTCTGCCATATATATTGCCGTTTCATCAGGTCTGTCTACATAGACAATTTCATTATTATCAAGAAGAATTACTTTATCCGCAAAATAAAAAAGTTCGTCCGTCCTGTGCTCCGTGATAATCACGGTTTTAAAAAATTCTTTATTGATTTTCTTAACCCTGTCAAGAAGCCTTCCAGCCATTACCGGGTCAAGCATGGAGGTCGGCTCATCAAGCAAAAGCAACTCTTTATCACAGGCAATTACAGAGGCAAGATTTAAAATCTGCTTTTCCCCGCCGGAAAGGGAGTCCGTTCTTTTGTCAAACATTCGTGTAAGCGAAAAAAAGGAGGCGGTTTCCGCAATTCTTCTTTTTATAAAATCCTCTTTAAGCCCTTTTCCCGATAAATTTACGGCAAGTTCCCCGTACACACTGTCCATAATTATCTGGTTGTCGGGATTCTGCATTACCATCATGGCATTATCTTTGAAATATTCTTTTAATTTCTTCAAAAATGTGGTTTTACCACTGCCTGTCCTGCCACACACCAATATAAAATTGCCCTTTTCGATTATCTTTTCATATTGTATATCCATAATTTAACGTTCTCCTTTCCCCTGTATAAAATCGGAACAAAAGACATAAATGCCATAAAAGCAAGCCTTGCTTCAGGCAGTAATATGCCTCCCATGGACAAGCCGAGCGTTATAAAAAGCAAAATGCCATCCCTTGCCCTGAATCTGTAGCTGCCGCAGAATATCTGTGACGATTGTGTAAAACCGTTGTTTTCCATTATGTCGGCGGTTTCCATGCTGCTTTCCATTGCATAACTTGTAACTCCCGAAAAAACGAAAATTGCGTTATCTTTACCGCTTCTGCCGTTTTTGTTATTTATGTCATTAATCATTTTCATTCTTTCGTATTTTCGCATATACATAGGGAGAAATCTCAGAATCATTGAAAAAATAATGCCTGCTTTCGGCATTTTTCTAAAGATATATTGTATTTTTTCCCCTGTAATAACAATGTCCATACAGTTAAACCATACAAAAGCACCGGACAGCATAAGTCCCGTTGTCACTCCGTACATCATTGCTTCATAAGTTACTGCCCTGTTATTAAGGTAAAAAAACACATGATTGCCGCTATGGGACACAAGCATATTTACAAAAGTAATAAGAAGGGTTATGACAACAGAATTTCTGATTATTTTTAAGTCCGCCTTTCCTCTTAAAACCCATATATAAATTATCCCGGATATAAAGAGCAAAAGGTTAAGCTTAATTTCCATTAAAAACATTGCCGGAATAAGGTTGCACATAAAAAAAATCAACAGAACGTATGGGTTGAAATTTTCAAATTTTCTCATTGCTCCACCTTTCCGTCATCCGTGTAAATCCACCTGACGCAATCTCCCTCCGACAGCTTGTAAGCCGAGCAGGACACATTGGGAAATTCACCGTTTACCGAATAAGTCCAACCCGACATGTTTCCGTAATCAAACTCTGCCATTCCTGCGATTGCTTTCACATAAATTGACGAAAACAATTCACTTCCGTTGTAATCAACTGGAATCTCATATATCATCGAAGCCGTTAAAAGCTGGTTAAATGCGCTGTCTCCCTCTTTGATGTCTATTTCTTTTTCACTTAAAATAATTTCTCCGCCGTGACCCGTTATCTCAAGGTGGGTTACGACCTCTCCCGATGTTTTAACATCGTAATACTCGTCCTTTGTCTTAAAATCGGACAGGGAAAAATATACCGCAAGTCCTGCAAACACAAGGGTAAAAGTAATGAACAGGGATTTCTTCTTTTTCTTTCTTGTGAAAAAAACAACAAGAAATACCACATATACAATGCCAAGTGCCGAAAGCACAATATATTTAATGTATTTTCCCTGCCATTTTACTGTACTTACCGTATTATCGTCATTTTTTGTTTCCGTCAGATTGGTTTTATCATATATAAAACCGTTTTTATAGGAAATAAGGGCGGACATACACTGGTATGTGGCTATACTGTTGCTTTTTCCACCCTTTATGTGGCAGAAGCCTCCGTCCTCATTCTGATAAGTAATAAGCTCGTTAATAAGAATATCCATGTTTTCAGTGTCTTTTAACGCTGTTTTTGCCATGATAACCTGTGCAAGGCTTTCAGAATTTTCTATACCCATGGACTTGTAACCGCCGTTTTCTGACATATTCTTGTTAAGATATTCCAGTGCCTTATTAATTTCCTCCTCATATTTTTCCCTCAAAGGTGCCATTGCCTGCAACGCCATCGCCGTAACGTCAACGTCACCTGCTTTTTGATTTACGGAAAAGCTTCCGTCGGAAAGCTGATATTTCAAAAGACTGCCTGCGATATAATCCGCATCATATCCGTCGTAAGCCGCAGGCATAAGTCCGTAAATCACGCTCATAATGCCCATTTTGCCCGTCTGTTCTGTAATTACCTCTCTTACAAAATCATCTTTTTCTCCCAACATATAAAGTGCAAGTGCAATTCTTTCATAATCCGTAGGCTTAATATCCTCTGCTTCGTCAAGATATTTTTCTACCGCTTTGACATACTCCGAAAAATCCGTTTCCGGGTACAACGCTTTAATATTAATAACCCACCATTCACAGGGACTCATCCCCGCAACAGCCACAAGGCCGTCATTTACAAATGACTGTGCATCTGTAACGGCGGCCTCTTTGTATTCATATTCAAGTGTTTTATTGATGCAATCGTCTATATCGGGAGCGTCTGCTTTAACGCCTGTGGCTCCTGTAAATATAAGCACGATTACTGTTAAGAATACAATGACTTTATTTTTCATACGCTCTTTTCTTACTTACTGCTGCGATTCCTGCTGCTGCGATAATTGCTACAACTGCAAAATATACATATCCTGTATCTCCTGATGGAACATCCTCTGCAGGCTTTGTCTCAGGTTCTGTTACTGCAGGTGTTTCTGCTTTAACCATATCGGCTGTAACTGTTATCTTGTAATCTGAAGGGAATCTTAATACAAGTGGTACCCCGTCTTCAGCGACTTTGGAAATTCCTACAGAATGGTCACCCGCTGTAAAATCAGCTTTGTCAATTACAATTTTACCGTCAGCGTCTGTTACATATTCCTTACCGTCCCATGTTACTTTGGCACCTTCAACAGGTACAGTTATAAGGCTGTAATCTTCAGCATAAGCTTCTGATGTAAAGGCTATTTCTCTGTCACTAAGCTTTGAAAGGTCAGCTACAGGTTTTGCAAATCCATGTGAACCCCATTCATCTGAGTAATAAAATACAATTACGTCACCGTCATTTACCTGCTGTTCTCCGATACCTACGCTTGGTGCAACACCGTTAATCATATCACTCCAGCCATCATACTTGATAGGCTCAATAGTTCCTGCCTTGTCACCGTTTATGGCTTCAATATAATTTCCTGATGGATTGCTTATTGTAAGGTTATCATTGGCTGCGGCAACCTCATCCATGAGCTCTGCAACTGTAGATGCGCTTGTTGTTACATCACCGTAGAAATATGTTTCGCTTTTTCCTTCAATTCTTAAAGATACTGTTTTTTCGTCTGCTGCAAATGGACTTACAACAAGACTGCTTAATACAACTGCAAATGCTGCAATTGCCGAAATTATTTTTTTCATGTTTTTCCTCCGTTCTTTAATAAAAAATGCCTACAAAAATCGCAGGCATAGTTAGAATACGGGCATAATCCCATTATAATGACTATAACTTTTCCCTGCCCAAAAGTCTGGTCTTTCTGATTTATGGGACGAGCGATCTGGCTTAAGCAAAAATGCTCTTACAGTTATGGCTGTAGCTCCGGACTCACACCGGATTCTCTCCTACTAATACAATGTATTTTCTTCCCAAAACCTTAAATTCAATTATGAAAGCACTCCGGACTGACCGATTACATCGGCAATTACTGCCAATTCTTCGGCACTCTTTGTCAGAGCAAATCTTATGTAGCCTTCTCCAAGCGGTCCAAATGCCGTTCCCGGTGTTCCTATTACTCCGGCCTTGTCCATAAGAGCCTCGGTAAATGAAGCCGATGTATAACCCTCCGGTACAGGAAGCCATACAAACATCGTTCCGTGTGAATCAGGTACGTTCCATCCGTATTTTCTAAGTCCGTTAAGAAGTGCATCCCTTCTTCTCTGATATTCTGCACACTGTGCCTTGACACTGTCCCTCGGACCTCTTAAGGCTGCGATTGCCGCTTTCTGTGCCGGATATGACATACCGAAATCATACTGGCTTCTAAGCAGCTTGAATGCATCTATAATAGACTTGTTACCGATACAGAATGAAATTCTTAAACCGGTTACGTTAAATGATTTTGAAAGTGAGAAAAACTCAACTCCCACCTCTTTTGCTCCCGGCAATGATAAAAATGAAAAACCTTCCCTGTCGTCAAAAATGATATCCGAATACGCATTATCGTTAATAATGACAAAATTATATTTCTTTGCATATTCAATCATCCTGACATACATTTCCTTAGGTGCCGATGCTCCCACAGGATTAGACGGATATGATAAAACAATGTATTTTGTCTTATTAAGAACGTCTTCCGGAATATCTTCTATCACAGGTAAAAAATTATTTTCCTTGAGGAGAGGATAATAATACACCTCTGCGCCTCCAAGGTATGAACCTGCTTCAAATACAGGATAGCCCGGATCAGGTAAAAGAACAACGTCTCCCGGATTAAGTATTGCCATTCCAAGGTGTCCCATACCTTCCTGTGTTCCTCTTACTGCCGTAATCTCATCTGCCTTTATGACAGTGTTATATCTGTCCGCATAATAATCAACCACAGCGTTAAGCATTTCTTCCGAATCTACAAGGGAATACTTATAATCTTCCGCATTATTAACCGATTCAGCCACAGCCTTCATCACATGTTCAGGCGGTCTGAAATCAGGCGTACCTACGGAGAGGTTATAAACCTTTCTTCCTGCCTTGATTAATTCGCTTTTCTTCTCATCCAGAGCAGCAAATATTCCTGTCTGGAAATGATTTAATCTTTCTGCACGTTTGAATTCCATTTTAATCTTTCCTTCCTCTAACCCTTGTATTTTCACACTTTAATTTATTTCTGTCAATATTGATTTTGTTATTCTTTTGTCAATGTCCGTAAAATGTCCCCCGTTATTGTATTCAAAAAACACTTCTTTGGTCCCGCCAAATACTTTTACCAACATCTCCGTGTTAATTCCTACTTTTTCCCGTTCCGCATTTCTTGTGAGTGCTTCCTTGTCTCCGAGAGACATATATATTTTCCCGATTCTTTTGCCAATGGATTTTTTGTTAAAATATTCCAAAGCTCCCGGATACCATAGCGACCCCGAAACGCTCATCACCCCGTCAAACAAATCTTTTTCACATACCGCATAAAGTGCAAAAAGTCCTCCGAGGGAATAGCCTCCGATATACTGTCTCTGATATTTTTCATCATAAATCTCACTTGCAAACCATGATAAAAATTCTTCTCCGCCCCCTGTTTTTCCCATATTTTTATCGTGGTATTTCCACGGCGTCATACAGTAATTCCAGTCATACGGATATATCATAACGAGCCTCACTCCTTCAACAGGCTCTATATTAACTCTTTCCGCCATAAAAAAATAACAGATTGATTGGCTGTTTTCATCGCCGATTGTCTCATAGCTGCAATTTTTTAAATACACTAATTCACTCATGCTTCCATTCTATCACATTTTATTTATTTGGGAATATATTTAGATTACAGATATTTTTAAGAGGTAAACTATGAAAAAAAGACTATGTTGTTTTATTCTGGCTTTTATTATGATTGCAATCTGTCAGGTCGGATGTGGCAAAAAAGACAACGGCATGAAAAAGGTTGTTCTCAATGAGGTTGCCCACTCTATTTTTTATGCCCCTCAATACGTCGCAATAGAGCTTGGATATTTCAAAGACGCAGGTATCGACCTTGTTCTCGAAACAGGCTTTGGTGCCGACAAAACAATGACCGCCCTTATATCAGGCAATGCCGACATCGGTTTCATGGGTTCGGAATCCACAATTTATGCTTATGCGGAGGGTTCTAAGGATTATGCCGTCAACTTTGCCGGTCTTACACAGCGTGCCGGTAACTTCCTTGTTGCCAGGGAAAAAATCGATAATTTCTCATGGGATATGGTCAAGGGCAAAAATGTCCTCGGCGGCAGAAAAGGCGGCATGCCTCAAATGGTGCTTGAATATATCCTGAAAGCCAACAATATCGACCCTGCCTCTGACCTCACAATCGACCAGAGCGTTGACTTCGGTCTGACAGCGGGTGCTTTTTCCGGCAATACAGAGTATGACTTTACCGTTGAATTTGAGCCGGGTGCCACTTCTCTTGAAAAAGAGGGCAAAGGTTATGTAGTTGCTTCCCTTGGCGTTGACAGCGGTTACGTTCCTTACACCGCCTACTCCGCTAAAAAAAGCTACATTGAGAAAAATCCTGAAATCATCAAGGATTTCACTTCTGCCATCCAGAAGGGTCTTGACTACGTCAATTCACATTCTTCTGCCGAGATTGCCAAGGTCATCGCCCCTCAGTTTGAGGACACGGACATTGACACCATTACCACAATAGTTGAAAGATACAAATCCCAGGACACTTGGAAAAAAGACACCGTCTTTACCAAGGAATCCTTTGAGCTTCTTGAGGATATCCTCATTGAAGCAGGTGAATTAAAAGAAAAAGTTCCTTACGAGGACCTTGTGAAGGTAGACTAGGGTAAGCTGCCTTTAATTGGAACTGGTGCAGGGGGGATTGAGAGGGGTTCCGATTTTCATTAAACTAGGTGCAGGGCATTAAGGATTCCTGCACCTGGTTTTCTACCCTTTACGCTATTTCCTGCCATTCAGGTAGACGCTCGCTCTCAGTTTTTCTACCCTTTGCCTTGATTTTCCGTTTTCTGGTAGACTTTTTATGCTATTGGGCTTGCTTGTTTCTTCCCTTTTTGCTGTTTTCCTGCCATTTAGGTAGATGCTTGCTTACGATTTTTCTACCCCTTGACTTGTTTTTCCTCTTTCAGGTAGATTCTTTCCTCTTTTAAGCTTCCTTGTTTCTTCCCTTTTTGCTGTTTCCTGCCTTTGAGGTAGATGCTTGCTCTCATTTTTTCTTCCCTTTGACTTGGTTTTCCGTTTTCTGGTAGACTTTTCCCTTTTTTGAGCTTCCTTATTTCTACCCCTTACGCTGTTTCCTGCCATTTAGGTAGACGCTCGCTTACGGTTTTTCTACCCCTTGACTTGTTTTTCCGTTTTTTGGTAGACTTTTCACTTCCATTGGTTGCCTGATAATATTATATTCCTTTGCATTTATGTAATCGATATATTTCTGTTTCTCTTAAAATTTTACTATTCATTCCATAATTTAATTTTTCTCTACTTTATTTGAATAATAATTTAATACATTTTTCATAATCCGTTGTATAAAGTGACTGTCTCTTTACCAACCCTTTTTGCTCACTCACTTAGCAATTATCGTTGTGGTCAAATAACTGAGGTATAAAAAAACAATCTTATGTTCATTAATTATTCCACACTTATCTATTGACAATATATATATATATAATTGTTACATATTTTATATGGAGGTGTAACAATTTTGTATGAAAAATATATAAAAATAAAAACGGTTCTGTTTTTTGGTATAGCCGGAGGCATATTTAAGGCTATGTCAAATATTGGTACATTCTTTAATGTATTAGCCAATATTTGTTTTGTCCTTACGGGACTAACATTAATAGTTTGGCTTGGTAATAAATTATTTAATTCTAAGTGAGGTATATTATATGAAATTTATCGAATATAAGTGTTCCTGGTGCGGTAGTACTGCAACAAGATCCCAATCCGCTGGTAGACCTTCTCCAGGTGTTTGTCCACGCAAGGGCAAGACAAAGGAAGGCTTATCTAAACCACATACATGGGTAAAGAGTCGTACACTCGGAAAATGATGTTATAAATCCAGAACAGCTATCTATGTAGTTACTCATTTCACCCCTTACCACAGATTGTATTACATCGAAGAATATTACAAAAAAGACAGGCAGGCTCATCATAAGACCGCCCACCTGTTGTTCTTCTGTTACTAATTTCAATCATTTTTACCAATCTGATGACGATAATTCTAAATCAATATTTTTACATCCATATCCAATGATTTTTATTCTATTGATTCCTTTCTTCAAGGATACTGTTTTCATAACATGCTCCTCTACACACTCATCCGGAGTACATTCGATTATTGTGGTAACATGCCCATCTCCATCTACGTGGACGATTTTAACAGTGCCTTTCGATAAACTTAGTTTTATTTTGATATTAATCTTTTCTTCATCCTCAAGTGTTTTTGTCCATAAAGTTTGACGGCCATCAAACTTTTTCACTTCTAATGAATAACCATTATCTATCGGATTAAAAACAGAGTTTTCTTTTGAATATCTGTCTTCTGCCACAGCAATCTTATTTGTGTCATAATACTCTTTTTTAACAAATGCACTACTGCATCCTGTCAATATAACCATTATGATTCCTAATAACAAAATTGTTTTATACCTACCCATACTATGCTTTGCACCTCCGTAAACTACAATTTACCTGCCTAATACTATTATTAATAGTACAATGTTATGTATGATAAATATAGCATAGTTATTTTCATCGTGATGATAAAATAATTGCAATTTTCGACAGATTGTATTACAAAAGGATACGAAAGATTTAACATTGATATGATTAGGAAAAAATGATAAAACAAAATACGCACCTACCAAGTATATAAAAACGCTATATACATCAGATTTTAATTTTTCATATCTATAATGAACAACATCATAATAAATTTCTTGTTCGAGCCGTCCAAAGGAGTTTTCCTTTACAGAAATGTGAGTATGCTTTAATTTGTTAAGCTCAGCACCTGTTATGATGAAAAGTTTTCTATATGGAATATACGTTTACTCTGTTATTCCACAAAATACTGTATTGGATTAGGGAAATGGCTAATATAACATAAATACCATCTTCCGTCTATTTTAATAACTTCAAAGATTTCTTCACCAAAATCATCGTGATATTTACATTCAACTAAAGCACACCGTTCTAATTTAATATTACAATTGTATTGTGAATTTATTTCATTCTCTATATCTTCAAATTCAATACTGCTTCGTCTTATAATATCAAAAGAAATATCTCCAACCTTGTTATGAAATTCTTCCATCGACTTATTAGACAAGGCAGGTAATTGTTTCTGCATAAACTCTGGGAAACATTTTATAATTGCTTGGCTATCAGTATTATTAATTGCTCTCGTTAGTCTTTTGAATAAACCATCTATAGTTTTACTTCCATTATTTCCCTTAATAATAAATATGCATATTATAACACATACATATTACTACTATTCCAACAATTTTACTTTTTTTCATTGTTATACCTCACATTATTGTTAGCATCTACTATATTCAACTCTTTATGAAAATTAATTAAACTTGATTCTCTGAATCTTGCAGTTCTGTCAACACGCCCTTTATTTGCTACTCGAATATAGGATTCTATATATTCTATTGCCTCTTTTTCAATAGTTTCATAATTATTTTCTATTATTTTTATTTGGCTATTACTTATTTTGGGAATATCAAATCTGACATAATTTACATTATTTATTATCATTATGTAACGATAATCCAATCCTGCTTTTGGCTTACTCTGACTTGGAATAGGAAATCCTATTTTACCATATTTTCTATTTGGTTCACCTAGATTTTTTCTTAATGGGATAAGAACAGAATTATTATTAAATTGAATATTTAAGCATATATGAGTACGAATATTATGTTTCGACGAATCAGCAATGTCTAAAATTTTTATCAACGTTGGATTATCAATATAATATTGTTCCGTTATATAACAGTATTGTATATCAGACATTTTATCTCCTAGCAAAATAGGAAGCATTACTGCTTCCTATTAGATACAAAACAATTTTTCGATTTTTTATTAGCCAGGTGACATCGAGAAACCCCTCGCAATATTGTCAGGTTATTTTTAGCCAGACGCTCCTGAACTACGTCTCAAAAACAGAGACTTTTTTTCAATCTCTTATTTATATTATACACAATTAAGAGAAAACGCATAGTAGAAAATCTTATAAAATTTTGCCACATATTTTGTGCAACATTACCTATTACTGAATTTAATATACAAATAAGTAATGAATTAATCTTCCCTCTACTCCATTTTCCACCTTTGAGATAGACGCCGTCTTATCTTCCCGCAAATTACAGATTGCTGAGGTTCTCAAAACGAGGAATTTTCTTGGCTGTTGTCATCTTTTTGATTCTGTCTTCCTTCTCTTTATCAAGGTCACGTTCTTCGTCCTTGTAGCATTTTTTGTAGATTCTGATACACACATAAGTGATTGCAGCAACAACAAGAGCAGTTGCTATAAGCTGGACGATAACGTTAATAACATTACGTTCTGCCATATACTGGATTGCTTCAATGACTATATAGCTGCCAAGTACCATTCCGTAATAACCCTTGTGGATTTTTTTCTGGTAAGCCGCATACATAGGAACTGTGATTGCTAACTGGTATATGACAAAAAGAACCGCAACAACCGTGAGCATAACAATGGCGGAAGTCTTATATCCAATGAGCTCCATGGCACTGTCTAACATTTTGGTGGCTGCCTCCTGGTCTTTGGCGCCACTGACAAGTGTCTCAAGACCGCTTCTGTTAATTATAATCATAGGTGACACAAGCTGGAAAAGTGAGGACATTGTAAATACTGCCTGTGTGTAGGCAATACCCTGTCCGAAAGAGAAGCCCTCTCCGAAGCTTTTAAGCCTGTAAGCGAAAACTCTGTTGGCAAGCATTCTGCCCAGAACCGCAAGAAGAGCCGTTGACAATGTATATACGATAATAAAAGCTACCGTAGACACAATTACCTTGTTGGCTGAATCCGCATATTTCTTGAGTGGCGAATACATAAATACAAGATTAATGAGCAAAGATGGGGCAAAATAGTTAAATGAGATGTAAGTAATTATACCTCCGAGTATGCCAAAGCCGTTACCCTTCTGCTTTCTCTTTATCAAAATAATCGTAGCAATAACAAAAGCAAGAATCACAACAAGACCTATAATGCCCGCTGCAATTTTACCGTTTGAAACTTTGGCAGTCATATCATATCCTTCATATGAAATTGCCTGGGTTACCGATTCTAATGTTTCATTCTGCATAAAAAATCTCTCCTTAACAATGTAAAAGCCCCGCCATACTGACAGGGCTAATCATAATCCTACTTGAATGACAATATACTTTTTGACAAAATATAAATATATATATAATTGAAAAAGGCACACTGTAAACTTGTTGATTATCTTATGTGCTGCAGTTAATTAAATAACTTTAACATTAACTGCCTGTGGTCCCTTAGCTCCATCGGCTACTTCAAATTCAACCTTCTGGCCTTCTTCGAGCTTCTTATGACCATCCATAACGATTCCTGAGAAATGAACGAAAATGTCCTTGCCATTCTCATCGGAAATAAATCCGAAACCCTTCTGGTCATTGAACCACTTTACTGTACCCTTGTTCATCGTGATACCTCCAAAAATTATAAAAGTTGTCTTATAAAATGACACTTTAAATCTAACACACAAGGAACTATAAGTCAAACTAAATTCTTTAACTCATCTATTGTAAAATTGTATGCCTTGTTGCAGAAATGACATTTAACCTCTATAGGTTCGTTGTCCGCAATAATGTTGTCAAGCTCTTTTCTGCCGATTGCGATAAGTGCCTTTGATACACGCTCCTTTGAACAGTTGCAATGGAATCTGACAGGCATTTTATCAAGAATCTCAGGGTCAAGCTCTCCAAGAATGAGATTAATTATGCCCTCAGGGTCGAGTCCGTTTTCAAGCATTGAAGTAACGGATTTTATTGTAGAAATTTTCTCTTCAACGATTGATATGGTCTCCTCCGTTGCATCAGGCATAAGCTGGATAATAAAACCGCCCGCAACATTAACGGTATTGTCTTTTGTCATAAGGACGCCAAGCCCCACAGAGGACGGTGTCTGTTCACTTGAGGCAAAATAATAAGTTAAATCCTCTGCAATTTCCCCGCTGACAAGTTCGCAGGTGCCTGTATAAGGCTCTTTAAGTCCCAAGTCTTTGATGACTGTAAGAAGTCCCACTCCGAGGGAACCGCCAACGTCAAGTTTGCCTGCGGCATTGGCAGGAAGTATTACATTAGGGTTGGCTGCATAGCCTTTGACATTGCCTTTGGAATCGGCGGTCACAAGGTAATGACCTACAGGGCCGCTGCCCTCTGCCTTAATTGTAAGGACATCCCTGTCACCCTTCATCATGCTTCCCATCATTGCTCCCGCCGTGAGAAGTCTGCCAAGTCCAGCTGTTACGATAGGACTTGTGTTATGTGCCTGTCTTGCGGCTTCAACTGTATTTTTTGTATATGCGGCAAACGCCCTGACCTGACCGTTTGCTGCGATTGCTCTTACTAAATAATCTTCCATATTTCATACCATCCTTAATTGTACTGTAAAACATAGTAAACCCTGTCCTTTGAAAAATCAATGGGTGAGTTAATGTCCTCCGATAAAGCGTCCTTTACCGTAAATCCTGCCTTTGCCGCACACTCCTTTATATCAGTGTCGGTAAAAACATGCTGCGTATGCTCTTCCTCGTAGAGCTTATATTTTCCCAGACTTTTTATAAAAAAACTGAGATAATAGAAATTGTCGCCTGTCTCTTTATCAAATTCGTTTTCCCAATAATATCTTCCGAAATCCCTTTCATCCGAATATATATTGTCACCGAGTTTTTCGTAAAAAGACTCTGTCTTTAGGTCAAAAATAAAATATCCACCCTTTTCAAGATGTTTTCCGACGCTTAGAAAAGTATTATACATATCATCATTGTTTAAAAGATAATTCATGGAATCGCATACGCTCATTACAACATCGAATTTCCTGTCCAGGTTAAAATTTCTCATGTCCGAGCAGATGTAGGAAATTCTTTTTCCGAAAGGCTTTTTCTTCGCAACCTTAATCATTGCTTCCGACAAATCAAGCCCCGTGACTTCGTAGCCGTCTGCTGCCAGAAGTGCCGTAAAACGTCCCGTACCGCAGCCAAGCTCAAGAACCCTGTGACATTGTATATTTTCACGCTCCATATATGCTTCTATTCCGTCAAGCCAGTCCACATAAGGGATATCATTCATAAATGTGTCATAAACTTTTGCAAAAAAAGAATATGCTTTCATAAAACCTCCATACTTGATTAATCCGACCTTATAATCTATACTGTTTTTAACAGATTACAAGGTGGAAATATTATGCAACACTCAAATTTAATACAGATTATACGCCGCCAGCACCTGCCACGGCTTGTTTTTCCGTTAGTCATGATTATTGTATCAGTTGTTTTTATAATAAGCAATCCGTTTAAAAAAGCGTTGGTGCCACAGACGGTGAATTCACTCGACGCAATCAATTCCTTATATGAAGACGGTGAAGAATACATTAAATGCACCGTAGATAAGATGTACTACACCGGATATGATTATATGAAAGGTAACAAAAAAAAGGCAGGTATATATTATACCTTCTATAACGGCGTCTGCTATTATATCATATATCCTACCGGCTCAACCGATAAGGGAACTCCGGCAATAATTAACGGTGCCACATTTCCCGCAAAATTACAACACTCCGAGTTTCTTTACGATGACCTGATACAAAATGTATCGGAAATGGTTAATTTTACCGAGGACGGACTTAAATCCGTAAGCTGTGATTTGCTTATAAATTCATACGCATACAATACCAACTACTCCCGTTTTATGATAATCGGATTTATGATAATTGCACTTATATCCCTTATTTTCTTAGTATTGCTCATTATAGCTGCAATTAATCCTAATTACTCATCACCTGTAAGGACTTTGAGAAAATACGGAGATTACAAAACATTATTTGCCATTGCCGTTACGGAATACGATACGGCGGTGGCTGTAGGACGTAAAAACGTATTTATTACCGATACATTTTTAATTATAATCACCAAAACAGATACCGATATAATTCCGCTTGAAAATATCACATGGGTATATGATTATAACGAGGTTTACCATAAAAAGGGCAACACCATAATGTATCATCCTTTATGTATCGTAACTGATATTAAAAAATTATACAAAATACGCCACGTTTCCGAAAAAGGCATTGATTCCATTATCAATACACTTTTAAGCAGATACCCCGAAATCATGACGGGCTGCAATAACTGAATCTATATAAAATACCGCTGTAAGCATTGTCCGATTATATCACGCCTACAGCGGTTTTCTTTATTTTACTATTCCGATTAAATCATTAATATCAGAAACGCCTTTATTTTCCATGTATTTTTCAATACCCTCGATAACCTCAAGTGTTGTGCGTGGATTATGGAAATTGGCTGTTCCTATTGATACTGCGGTTGCACCCGCAAGAATAAATTCAAGTGCATCCTCTGCCGTGGCAATTCCGCCCATACCGATAATAGGTATCTTAACCGCATTGGCTACCTGATATACCATCCTTACCGCAACAGGTTTAACCGCAGGTCCCGAAAGTCCTCCAGTCTTATTGGCAACCGCAAAGGTCTGTCTGTTAATGTCTATTTTCATTCCTGTAATGGTATTTATGAGTGAAAGCACATCAGCTCCGCCGGCTTCTGCTGCCTTAGCCATTTCGGTAATGTCTGTTACATTAGGGCTTAACTTCATGATTACAGGCTGTTTTGCAACGCTTTTAATTGCTTTGGTGATATGCTCGATATTGGCTGCATTCTGTCCGAAAGCAATTCCGCCCTCTTTGACATTAGGGCAGGAAATATTGATTTCAAGCATATCAACAGGTTCGTTTGCAAGTCTCTCCACAACCTCCACATAATCTTTTTCTGATTTACCGCAGACATTTACAATTATTTTTGTATCGTATTTTTTAAGGAAAGGAATATCTCTCTCACAAAATACATCTATGCCCGGATTCTGAAGTCCGATGGCATTAATCATTCCGCCATAAGTCTCTGCAATTCGTGGTGTGGGATTGCCCGGCCAAGGCACGTTGGCAACACCCTTTGTTACAACGGCTCCCAGTTTGTTAAGGTCAACAAATTCACTATATTCCATTCCGGAACCGAAGGTTCCTGAGGCTGTCATTACCGGATTTTTAAGTTCTACACCGGCAAGATTAATTTTTGTATTCATTAAAGTTCAACCTCCTTGGCATTAAATACAGGACCGTCCTTACATACTCTTGCATTGTGGACTTTAGAGTGATCGTCGATTTCCGTCGTCTTACATACACAGGCAAGACACGCTCCGACTCCGCATGCCATTTTTTCTTCAAGGGAAATATAAGCTTCAATATTATTTTCCTCGGCATAAGCCTTTATGCCACGAAGCATTGGTGTAGGTCCGCAGGCGTAAATCACATCACCCTTGATACCGTTTTCCCTGATTGCGTCTATGACGGTTCCTTTGGTTCCGATACTTCCATCATCACTTGCTATTGTGAGATTACCGTATGCTTTAAGGTCATCTGTGAGGAAAGTGTCGCTGTTTCTGTAGCCCACAACTATCTCAGGTTCTCCACCCATTCTCCTTGCAAGCTCAAGCATTGGAGGGATTCCTATCCCGCCTCCGATAAGAATGGCTTTTCTGCCCTCTTTAATCGGAAAACCGTTACCAATAGGTCCGAGGATGTGGATATCATCACCCTCTTTATATGTAGAAAATTCCGTAGTTCCACCGCCTACAACCCTGTATACGATTCTAAGCTTCTGACCTTCCGTCTCACAGATACTTATAGGTCTTGGAAGCAGCTTTGACGCATCCTTCGTATATACGGAAATAAACTGACCCGGTACTGCCTTTTCTGCAATATTACTTGTCATAATCCACATATCAAATACGCCGTCAGCTATTTTTTTCTGGCTGATAACCTTTGCGTTTTCTTCAAATTTCATATCATTAACCTCTTGCTGTATTGATATCTTCTATCATATCAAGTGTTGCCTGTCTTGACGCATCTGCGTAATTAAGACTGCCGAAGGAAGCATATTTTTCCTGCTTGTAAGCACAGATAATACCTCTTGAGCTGTTTACGATTGCACCGAGACCGTCCTCGTTAAAATAATCCACAAGGTCTTTGCCCTTGCCGCCCTGTGCACCGTAGCCAGGAACAAGAATAAAGGTCTTTGGCATAAGTTTTCTGAGTATTTTACCCTGTTCAGGATATGTGGCGCCCACAACCGCACCTACGTTGCTGTATGAATCACCCATACATTCCTGTCCCCATTTGTCAACCTGTTCGCCAACAAGTTCATAGAGAGGTCTGCCGTCTACCAGACGGTCCTGAAATTCCCCACTTGATGGGTTAGAAGTCTTAACAAGTACAAAAATACCCTTGTCATTTTCTTTACATACATCTATAAAAGGCTTAATTCCGTCACTTCCAAGGTATGGATTAACAGTTACAAAATCTTCGTCAATAGGAGTATATGTCTTGCTTCCTACCGTAACTTTACCGATATGTCCTACCGCATAAGCTGTAGATGTTGAACCGATATCACCTCTCTTGATGTCACCTATAACAACAAGTCCTTTTTCGTGGCAGTAATCAACTGTTCTTTTAAATGCTGCAAGTCCTTCAATACCAAACTGCTCATACATGGCAATCTGTGGCTTTACGGCGGGAACTATATCATAAATATTGTCTACAATTCCTTTGTTATACTCAAATACCGCTTCGGCAGCACCTTTAAGTGTCTCGCCGTATTCATCATAAGCCTTTTTAAGGATATGCTCAGGAATATAAGAGAGCATAGGGTCAAGACCTACTACTACAGGTGCATTTGTTTTCTTGATTTTTTCAACTAACTGGTTAATCATACTTAGTTCTCCTTGTATACTATTTTACCGCCTACCATGGTAAGCATTACTTTTCCTTTAACTTTCTTTCCGTCAAAAGGAGTATTGTGTCCCTTTGATACAAAATCTTTTCTGTCAATGACAAATTCTTTATCTTCGTCCATAATTGTAATATCCGCAACCGCTCCCGGTAAAAGAGTTCCTCTGTCAATGCCGATTACTTTTGCAGGATTGTAACTCATCTTTTCCACCATCTGCATCGGGGTAAGTGTTCCGCCAAGCACAAGCTCCGTATATGTAAGGCAGAGGCTTGTCTCAAGTCCCGTTATTCCAAAAGGAGCCTCGCTTATAGGCTTTTTCTTTTCCTCCTCGGAATGAGGTGCATGGTCTGTTGATATAACATCCATGATGTTGTCTTTAAGACCTTTTTTGAGAGCCTCCACATCTTCACGGCCTCTTAAAGGAGGGTTCATCTTATAGTCCGCATTATCGCAAGGAATGTCCTCGTCACATAATGTAAAGTGGTGAGGGCATACCTCTCCCGTTACATCTACGCCATCCGCTTTGGCAGCTTCTATCATCTTAACGCTGTCTTTGGTTGAACAATGGCAGAGGTGGAGCCTGCAGCCTGTTTCCTTGGCTAAAAGAATATCCCTTGCCACAATCACATCCTCAACGGCATTGGTTATTCCCTTAACTCCAAGTTCTTCTGACTTGGCACTTTCATTGAGGGCACCGCCGTTTACCATGTTCTTATCTTCACAATGGGCTAATACCACCATTCCGCAGTCAGCAGCACGATACATAGCCTCTCTGTATACTTCTGCATTCATAACGGATTTGCCGTCCTCGCTGATTGCCACAACGCCCTCTTCTCTTAAGGCTTCCACATCAACAGGAATTTTGCCCTCCTGTCCCATGGTAACGGAAGCCACCTGGAGTACGTTGACTACGGCATCCCTTTTGATTATGTCATTAACCTTGCGTACCATTTCCACGCTGTCAATTACAGGCTTGGTATTAGGCATAGGAAGAACGGTTGTTACTCCTCCTCTTGCCGCCGCAAGCGCACCTGTCTTAATTGTCTCCTTGTATTCAAAACCCGGTTCCCTGAAATGAACATGAAGGTCAATAAGTCCCGGCATTACATAACAACCCGCTGCATCAATTACGTTACCTATTTCATCGTGGCTGTCATTGTCAACGGAAGCGATTACTCCGTCTTTTACCACAATGTTATATACGCCGTCTTTGCCTGATGCGGGGTCAAGCACATGTCCGTTTCTGATTAAATATAAACTGTTGTTTTCCATGTATTAATTCCTCTATTTTAAAAATCCGTTTACTATCTGTTCCTCTGCTTCGGCTTCTGTTAATCCCAATGTCATCAACTTGATAAGCTGGTCGCCTGCTATTTTTCCGATAGCAGCTTCATGTATAAGGCTTGCTTCCACGGAATTGGCGGTTATCTCAGGAATTGCCTTAACGGAAGCATTGTCCATAATAATTGCGTCACACTCCGAATGTCCTGCACACTCGTTATTTCCGTCTATCTTGGCATAAAATACCTGTGTGGAATCGTTCTTTGCAACCGAACGGGATATAACGTTGGTGCTTGAACCTTTTCCGTTAAGCTCTACCTCAAAGCTTGTCTTTGCATGCTGTTTACCGTGGGTCATTATCTTTTCTTTGACAATAAAAGTTGCACCGTCTCCTAACTTACCCTTGGTAATTCTATCAGTAGAATCTATTCCCTTAATCTGGGTGGTTTCCATTTCCATGTAACCGTTTTCGTCAATATCAACAACTGTTGTAGGATTCATAATTCTTAATCCGTTGCCATCACCCTCGCCATAGTGTTTTTCAACATATCTTACTTTTGCATTTTTGCCGATATGGAATGTATGGATTCCGTCATGTGAGGATTTCTTATCTCCGCCGTTATGGATTCCGCAGCCTGCGACAATTAACACATCGCTTCCTTCGCCCACATAGAAATCGTTATATACGAGGTCATCAAGTCCTGTCTGGCTTAAAACAACAGGAATATGAACGCTTTCGTTTTTGGTTCCGGGCTTGATAATAATGTCTATTCCCGGCTTGTCCTCTTTGGTTATGATATCGATATTGGATGTTGTATTTCTTCCTGCTGCCGCTCCGTTGACCCTGAAATTATAAGCACCTGCAGGCACCTCATGGAGTCCCGAAATTTCCGCAAGCAGATTTTTCTGTATCTGGTCCATATTACTTTGCCTCCATTTTCTTACAAGATTCTTTTGCATTACCGCTGTCAAGTAAAGTAGGTAACATCTCATGTCCCCCTGAAGCTGCCACCTCGCCGTCGGCAATTACGATAATACGGTCGGCAATGTTAAGTATTCTTTCCTGATGGGAAATTATTATAATCGAACCTTTGGTATCTTCGTGCATTTTTTCAAAAACATCAATAAGATTGTTAAAACTCCAAAGGTCAATTCCTGCTTCCGGTTCATCAAAAATTGATACCGATGTGCCTCTTGCAAGAATCATGGCAATCTCTATTCTCTTAAGCTCGCCGCCCGAAAGGCTTGCATTAACTTCCCTGTTAATATATTCCCTTGCACAAAGTCCCACTTCCGAAAGGTACTCACAGGCTTTGCCCGCATTAATAGGCTCTCCTGCTGCAAGAGTTATAAGGTCTTTAACGGTTATTCCCTTAAATCTTACAGGCTGCTGGAATGCAAAGCTGATTCCTTTTCTTGCCCTGTCTGTAATTGACAGCCCTGTAA
>JBNMKN010000003.1:0-38100 GCA_050874365.1 Butyrivibrio sp.
TCTTTATATTTCTGAAGAATCTCCTGAACTCCTCTGGCTACCTTGTAATGCTCCTCACCTACGATACGTGGGTCAAGGATTCTTGATGATGAACCAAGTGGGTCAACCGCAGGATAAATACCAAGCTCTACGATTGAACGGTCAAGTACGGTTGTTGCGTCCAGATGGGCAAATGTTGTTGCCGGTGCAGGGTCCGTCAAGTCATCCGCAGGTACATATACAGCCTGTACAGATGTAATTGAGCCGTTCTTTGTTGAAGTGATACGCTCCTGGAGAGCACCCATTTCAGTCTGAAGTGTAGGCTGGTAACCTACCGCTGAAGGCATACGTCCGAGAAGTGCCGATACCTCTGAACCAGCCTGTGTAAATCTGAAAATATTATCGATGAAAAGAAGGACATCCTTACCGCCCTGGTCTCTGAAATATTCAGCCATTGTAAGACCGGTAAGACCAACTCTCATTCTTGCTCCCGGTGGTTCGTTCATCTGACCGAAAACCATTGTGGTTTTGTTGATAACGCCTGACTCCTGCATTTCATGATAAAGGTCATTTCCTTCTCTTGTACGCTCACCAACACCGGTGAATACGGAATATCCGCCGTGCTCCGTTGCTATGTTTCTGATAAGTTCCTGAATTAATACTGTCTTACCAACTCCGGCACCTCCGAAAAGACCAATCTTACCACCCTTCTGATATGGGCAAAGTAAGTCAACAACTTTAATACCTGTTTCAAGTATTTCGGCTGATGTTGATTGTTCTTCAAATGAAGGAGCTTTTCTGTGAATTGGAAGATACTGTTCAACTTCCGGAGCCGGCTTATTGTCGATTGCATCTCCAAGTACGTTAAAAATACGTCCAAGGGTCTTTTCGCCAACCGGTACCGAAATAGGTGCACCTGTTGACTCGGCTTCCATACCTCTTACAAGTCCGTCTGTTGTTCCCATGGCAATACAACGTACGGTATCGTCTCCAAGATGCTGTGCAACTTCCACAACAAGTTTTTCACCATTCTTGCGATATACGTTAATAGCTGTATTAATTTCAGGGAGACTGCCATTTGTGAACTTGATATCAAGTACGGCACCGATAATCTGGGTGATTTTACCAATATTTTTATCAGCCATCTTATTCTCCTTTATGATATTGCATTTGCGCCTGCAATAATTTCTGTTAATTCCTGTGTAATCGAGCTCTGACGTGCTCTGTTGTACTTCAGTGCCAGATCACTAATCATTTCTTCTGCATTGCTTGTAGCATTATCCATAGCGGTCATTCTCGCACCGTTTTCGCTGGCTACGGATTCTGTCAATGCACCATAAATAAGACTGTTAATATACTTAGGAATAATTATGTCAAGAGCTTCCTCTTCACATGGCTCATAGGTCATGAGATCGTCTGTGCCCTCTGCTTCTTTGTGTTCGCTGCTGTTCATAGGGAGCAGTTTAACCATTTCCGGTGTATGAACAACAGTATTCTTAAAGCTGGTATATGCAAGATATATCTCGCCTACTTTGCCTTCCTCAAAATCCTTTAAGACTCTGCTTCCGATTTCCATGGCATCCGAATACATAGGTTCATTAATTACTTCGGAATAGTCCCCAGCAATTTCATAATTTCTTCTTGTGAAGAAATCACGTCCCTTTGTACCAACCGCATAAATTACCATGTCTTCTTTAGGTATTCCGTAATTAGCTACAAGTTTGGTTATGCCGCTGTTATATCCTCCGGCAAGACCTCTGTTGGCAGTTATAACGATTATTGCTTTTTTATTTGTGTCACCTGCTTTGAGATAACGGTGATTAATATCTCCCGTTCTTGCAAGCATTGTTGACACGGTCTCATACATTGCGTCGAAATAAGGCTTGGCACTTTCTGCCCTTCCTCTGGCCTTCTGGAGTTTGACAGTCGCTACTAATTTCATAGCTTTGGTTATCTGTCCTGTACTCTGAATACTTTCTTTACGACGCTTTATATCTTTCATTGAAGCCATATATTATACCTCTATTTAAACTGCGCCTTAAATTCCTTAATTGCTTTGATTAATGATTGCTCATTATCATCTGATAATACTTTTTCCTGTTTGATAGCTGCAGGAATTTCAGGATACTTTGTATCTATGAATGTAAAGAGTTCTTTCTCAAAATCAGCAATTCTGTCTACTGCTATATCAAGAAGATACTTCTTTGTGGCAGCATAAATTATAATTACCTGATATTCTACAGGCATTGGCTTATACTGTGGCTGCTTCAATACTTCTTTAAGTCTCTCGCCCTGTGCAAGTTTTTCCTTGGTATCCGCATCAAGTTCTGAACCAAACTGTGCAAATGCCGCAAGTTCCCTGTACTGTGCAAGGTCCACACGGATAGGTGCCGCAATTTTCTTAATTGCCTTAATCTGTGCCGCACCACCTACTCTTGATACTGAAAGTCCCGCATTAACGGCAGGTCTGAAACCTGAATTGAACATTTCTGTTTCAAGGTATATCTGTCCGTCTGTAATTGAAATAACGTTAGTAGGAATGTAAGCCGATACATCGCCTGCCTGTGTCTCAATTATAGGTAATGCAGTAAGCGAACCTCCGCCAAGTTCATCCGAAAGTCTGGCTGCTCTTTCAAGAAGTCTTGAATGGAGATAGAATACATCTCCGGGATAAGCCTCACGTCCGGGTGGTCTTTTAAGGAGTAATGAGAGTGTACGGTATGCTGCTGCATGCTTACTCAAGTCATCATATACAACAAGAACATCTTCTCCTCGCTCCATCCACTCTTCACCGATTGCACATCCTGAATAAGGGGCAATGTACTGGAGAGGGGCAAGTTCACTTGCAGTAGAAGCTACAACGGTTGTGTAATCCATTGCGCCATATTCTGTAAGTGTCTGGACGATGGTTGCTACTGTAGATGCTTTCTGTCCGATTGCAACATAAATACAGTGTACGCCCTGACCTTTCTGATTAATAATTGTGTCTATTGCTATAGCAGTTTTACCTGTCTGTCTGTCACCTATGATAAGTTCTCGCTGACCTCTTCCGATAGGTACCATTGTATCAATAGCCTTGATACCGGTCTGTAAAGGTGTGTCAACTGACTTTCTTGAGATAACACCTGATGCCACTCTTTCAATCTGACGGTATTTATCTGTAGTGATAGGTCCTTTTCCGTCGATAGGCTGTCCAAGAGAGTTTACTACTCGTCCTGTCAACGCATCACCAACAGGAACTTCAACTACTCGTCCTGTGGTCTTAACCGTATCACCTTCATTGATATTTCTTGAACTGCCAAGTAAAACGGCACCTACGTTATCCTCTTCGAGGTTAAGCACCATTCCATATACTTCTCCCGGGAACTCAAGAAGTTCTCCCTGCATGGCATTTTCAAGACCATGTATACGTGCAATACCATCTGCTACCTGAATGACCGTTCCGACATTTGATACATCTAATTCTGTTTTATACCTCATAATCTGTTCTTTAATAACTGAACTGATTTCTTCCGGTCTTAAATTCATAGGGTTTTTGCACCTCTTTTCGATTTAATTTGGTAATTGATTCTATAAATCAATTTTCTGAAGCTGTCTGGAAAGTTCCATAAGCTTATGTTTTATACTGCTGTCAACTACTCTGTCACCAATCCTGATTACCATTCCTCCGATAAGTGATTCATCGACGCTGTAATGAATTTCAAATTCCTGATAGTCCGTTGTTTCCAATAATCTTTTGAGGATTTTTTCTTTGGTCGCCTTATCAGGTTCCACAGGTGTTGTAACGTATGCCACTCCGATACCTTTATATTCTTTAATCTTATTAAGAAAATAGTTAAGAATATCCTTTATCGCGTAAGCACGGTCCTTTTCAACCACGGTTACTAGAAAACCTGTCATTTCTTCTGATACGAACTTTTCAAAGCTGTTTACCATGACTTTGATTTTTTCGTCTTTTTCTATGTTAGGGTGACACAGGAATTCGGACAGCTCCTTATTCTCTGAAAAGACCTGTAATACACATACTGCCTCATCATACAAAGTATCTGTCATATTCTGTTCAACCGCTACTTCAAACAGTGATTCGCCATAAGTTGAAGATACTAATTTCGCCATGTATTATCACCCATTTCATTAAGTGTCTCATCTACCAGTGACTCCTGAATATCGGTATCAATGGAAGCTGATACAACTTTTCCTGCCATCATTGTTGCAACAGCAATCATTTCCTTCTTCATATCGTCAGCAGCTTTTTTCTTTTCAAGCTCGATTTCATTATCGGCTCTCTTAATGATTCTTCCTGCCTCTTCTTTTGCTTCTGAAATTACTTCAGCTTCTTTCTGAAGTGCTTTCTTTCTTGCATCGGCAAGAATCTGGTCTGCTGCTGCGTCGGCATTCTTTAACTTCTCATCGTACTGAGCCTTTAAAGCTTCTGCCTCTTCTTTACTCTTTCTGGCTGCTTCAATGTCAGCCGCTACATTATCCTGTCTCTTTTTGATAAGATTTCTTACAGGATTAAAAAGAAGATATGAACCTAACAAGAACAATATGAAAATATTAACAGCTAAAATAATTGCATCCTGGAGTAGCTGTGGGTCCAGATTAAATATTCTTTGCAAGGTTTTGCCTCCCTTTAGTTCTCTGTCTTAATATTTTTTAGAGCTTACCGATAAGTGGGTTGGCAAACAGAAGAATAATAGCAACCGCAAATCCGTAAAGACCTGTTGTTTCTGCTACTGCCTGTCCTAAAAGCATTGTAGATGTAATATCTGATTTTGCTCCCGGATTACGTCCTACCGCTGCTGCTGCATGTCCTGCTGCAATTCCCTGTCCGATACCAGGACCAAGACCTGCTATCATTGCAAGACCTGCACCTATTGCTGAACATGCTAATACTAAAGCTTCACTTGTGATCATCATAATTTCCTCCTGAATAAAAAGTTATTAATTTTCTAATCTGCGATTTTGTCATTGACATAAACCATTGTCAACATACAAAATACATAAGTCTGGATTGCTCCGGAAAAAATATCACAATATACATGAATTACCGAAGGGATTCCAATTGTAAGTACAGTTGGAAGCAATCCATAAATCAATCCCATAAGGATTGTTCCTGACATGATATTACCGAACAACCTCAACGACAGTGAAAGCGGTACTGCCACTTCACCTATGAGATTGATAGGGAATAATACCGGATTCGGCTTAAACAGATTGGTAAAATGCTGTATTTTTTTAGCTTTGATACCATTAATCTGAATAATCAGGAATGTAATAATTCCTAACGGTAAGGTTACACCGTAATCCGCTGTCGGTGGCCTGAGTCCGAACAGTCCCGATATGTTGCAGAAAAGTATAAACATAAAAATCGCACATATCCAGTTGCGGAATCTCTTACCGTTACTACCCATGATTGACTCTACAAGATTATCAATTGTGGAAACAAAAAGTTCCAGTACATTCTGAAGTCCCTTTGGCTTTGCCATAGGGTCAGCTTTAACGATTACCCTGTGTCCTACAATCATAAGAATGATAAGAATCACAGATACAATGAATAACCCGACGTGGGTTGTAGTTATCCATAATTCCTGCCCAAACAGCTTGTACTTAACCAGTCCTTTGATGTAGAAGTCAACATCTTTGGCTGCCAGTACCATGCCGGAAAGCATTTCCGTCACATTCTCATCCTCCTTACTCTTTGATTTTTATTTTAAATCGTTTTTCAAGAATAGGTGCAAAATAAGCACCAAACTTAAGGCCAAGCATTCCCAAAACCATAAATATCGGGTTAGCGAATCTGGTCCAGGCTATCAAAACAATTATGCCTGCTACTGTAACAAGTCTTCCGACAGAACTCCATGCGAGGAATGCCGACTGGTGTTTTTCCATATATACTGACTTTGATATGGAAAAAGACATGTGCCATGCCATAAGTATTGCCATAACACTTCCTATAAACAATCCTGCTTCACATTTGAATTTGTCTTTGGTGAAAATAAGTACGGGAACGGAAGCCACCGCAAAAAAAACGGCAATTCCGATTACTATAAGCTTTAACGTATGACGCTGTTCCTTACTCATTCCTGCCCATCCTTTCTGTTATCATCCTTCTTATCTTCCTTTACGGATGCCATCGCTATCCTGTAGGCGTTTCTTGCGCCTGCCGCAATGCCAAGAAAAATCAAGGGAATAATGAAATTACTGTTAAATTTCTTATCAATAAGCACTCCTATAAAAACACATAATCCTATAGGAACTATTACCGATATCCCAAGTTGCGAAATAAGGGCAAAATTTCTGTACACACTCTTCTTATATTTCACTGACCTGTCTCCGTTTTACATGATAAATTTACCATGCTGATGATGATTATATCATTATTTTTCTATCATTTCAACACGCCTTATGTGTCTTTCCTCGTTGCTGAATTCAGTATCAAGGAACGTATCAACTATATCCATTGCAAGCTCTTCGCTTACTGCTGACGCACCAAGTGCAAGCATGTTGGCGTTGTTGTGAAGTCGTGTCATTTTTGCAAGGTCGGTGCTTGTGCACAGAGCACATCTGATGCCCTTAACTTTATTGGCTGCTATTGATATGCCAATTCCTGTTGTACATACTACAATTCCTTTATCGCAGGTGCCGTCTGCAACCGCTTCTGCCGCTGCACGTCCGAATACGGGATAATCGCATGACTCGGTGTTGTAACAACCGTAATCCTTGTATTCCAATCCTCTTTTTTCAAGATGTTTTATAATTGCAGACTTTAATGCAAATCCGCCATGATCTGAACCTAATGCGATCATTTTAAATCCTCCTTGGTATTTAATTGATGTAATTTTATTTCAACCTGATTAACCCAGGTATGAATCGATGAATAAAACATTTCATATACGGCATTGTCCCCGCCGTACGGGTCAAAAATATCTCCGTTGCCGCCTGCAAAATCCATTATGGAATATACATTACGGGCATTTTTGTATTCGGATAAAATTTTATCTTTCTGTGTCCTTGTCATGGTCAGTATAAGAGTGTTTTCTCCGAAATCCTTTTCTTCAAGCGGTTTTGATACTCCGTTATCCATGATTATTCCGTGGTTCCTTAGTAATGAATGTATTTTCATACTGTAAGGCTCTGAAAAAAGAACCACCAGCCCCCTTGAGGATACTTCAAGCCATTCATCTTTTTTTATTGAATTAAGGATGGTTGCGGCTGCCGGACTCTGACAGATATTATCCCTGCATACAAAAATCACTTTATTATATACCATATTATACCTCTATAATTTTGTGTCCCGCTGCCTTAAGCAGACGATTCATGATTGCCTGCCCGATTCCTTCCTCCGAGAAGCCTTCCGAAAAAATAACATCTATATCCATATCGTCAAATTTTCTAAGACACGCAAACAGATTTCTTGCAATTTCACTTTCATCACTGCTGCTGCCCAGACATAATTTATAATCTGAACATATCTTATCAAAATTTTCCTCTGAAAGCATTATACCCGCTTTCTGTCCTTTTATTTCGGCTTCTTTAACCAGTTCGTCTATTTTGGCGACTACGTCCTCCGTCCTGCCTTCAATTATGGTGAGTTCAGCCTTAGGTGCGTAATGCCTGTATTTCATTCCCGGTGCTTTAGGCTTCACATTCCCTTTTACTCCGGTCATCAATGCTTTGTCAAGTCTGACTTCACCGACTGTCTCTTCAAGCATTTCATAAGTAACATATCCCGGTCTTAAGATAACCGGTACATCTTCCGTAAGGTCCACGATTGTTGATTCAAGCCCGATTTCTATGCTGCCGTCATCAATAATCATATCAATCCTTCCCTTGAGGTCGTCTATTACATGCTCCGCTGTTGTAGGGCTTGGTCTTCCGGATATGTTGGCACTTGGTGCTGCAATAAAAGTTCCCGATTCTTTAATTAATTTTCTTGCCACTTTGTGGGACGGAAGCCTTACCGCCACTGTGTCAAGTCCTCCTGTCACGGTTGAGGGTACACTTTTATTTTTCTTAACTATCATGGTAAGCGGGCCCGGCCAGAACTTATCTGCAAGCACCTTTGCAATTTCCGGTACTTCGTCCGACAGCTTATATATATCCTCAAATTCCGAAATATGAACAATTAAGGGATTATCGGACGGTCTTCCCTTGGCTGCATATATTTTTTCTGCCGCAGTCGGGTCAAAGCTGTCACCGCCCAGACCGTATACCGTTTCTGTCGGAAACGCAACAAGACCGCCATGGGAAATTATTCCCGCAGCAGTCTTAATAATTTTATCATTTTCAATTTCATCATCTGTTATTTTCTTAATAATAGTTTCCATATCTTTATCCTGTTACTTCAAAATATTCTTTAATGCCGTCTGCTATTGAGCCGGCTAACCTGTTCTGGTATTCATCCGATACCAGCAATTCTGTCTCGGCAGTGTTGCTTAAAAAGCCACACTCAACTATAACACATATACACGGTGTATGTATCAGAAGATAATAACTGTCATTGGCTTTCGCTTCTCTTGTATTATCTTTATCTGCCGACTTAAGATGCTTTTGAATAAGCGTTGCCATTTTTTTACCTTTATCTGAGTGTGTATAGTAAAAAGTCTGACCGCCTCTTACGCTGCTGTCCGAAAAACTGTTCTGGTGAATACTTATCAGAAGGTCAGCATTTTCTTTTTCGGCAATTTCACATCTTGCCCGTAAATCAACTGCTTTCTTATTAATATCATCTTCTTTGTAAAGACCGTTATCCTCTGTTCTTGTCATTATCACTTTATATCCTGCATTTTCTAATTCATTTGCAAGTTTTGTTGCAATTTGAAGATTTACATCTTTTTCAAGAACATTATTTCCCGAAACCTTTCCCGGGTCATTGCCACCGTGCCCTGCATCTACAACTATGACCTTTTTCACTTCTTCGGTTGCATTTGCTTTTTTAAGAGGAATGCCTGCAAAAAAAGATACATACGTAACCCCTGCAAGGAAGATGATTGTCAGAAGAATATCCAGTTTTCTTTTCATAATAATACCAATACTGAGTATTTACTGTATTATATGCCATTTTAACGGATATTAGGAATTAAATTTTTCAAACAAATCCCATACTTCACTTTTTTCAAAGCCTAATTCCCATGCGGCCACACCGCCTATATCCGCCTGTATTATCTCATCAAGTTTTATTTCCAATGATGCCGCCGTCTCAAGCCATATCTGGTATATATACCCTCCGACGGTTCCTTCGGCAAATTCCTGTTCGGTATTCTCATTCCATGATACATTAAGGTTATATTCTTTAATTATCTCCTGAGCTTTTTCCATTGAACATGCCGTAGAACTTACTATAGTTCCGGAAGTCTCGGTTCCGTCATAATTCCATTCGGATGAAGCATCTATCTGCCACAGCCTTGTATAAAAAGGTACTGCTACGATAAGTTTTTCCTTGTCAACCTCCTCAAGAGTTCCTTCCATTCCGTTGACCAGATATTTAAGTGAGGATGTAGAGCCTGCCTTTTCGCCTCCGTTATAATGTTCATCATAACACATTACAATGACATAATCCACACATTCGCCCTGGGCTTTACGGTTATAATACCTGTTAAAATTATACGGCGGATAATTATCAACGGATAAAACCACTTCCGCCTTACGACATTCCACAGACAGTTCTCTTATAAACTGGATGTAATCCTCACTGTAATCTGCTTTTATCTTTTCAAAGTCAATATTAATGCCTTCATATCCATATAACTTTATCTCATTCATGATATTGGTAATCAGTGCACGTCTTGATTCATAGCTGCTTAAAATACTGCCTTCGTCAATTTCTTCTTTCATGCCAAAATCACTTACAAGAGGCCATACTTCATATCCGAGGTTATGGACATATTCGACATAATCACCGTCCGCCATGGTCTCAAGTTCTCCCGAGTTATTTTTAACCTTATACCACGTAGGTGAAATAACATTGGCATTTTTTACATTTTCGAGTCTGTCCGAAATATTATCATTATCCTTTAAATCATATACCGCATCCCATGCAAGCACGATTTTATGGTCTCTTACCTGACTCTTATATTCAAATTTTCTTATTGACGGAGATATATAACTTTCGGTAGCCACTGCATCTTTTTTCACATATCCCTGTCTGCCGTCACAGGATATTATTTCCATCCAGCCGTTATCTATTTTGCCTGCAGAAAACCAATCCGTTCCATCGCCACCCATTCCTATAATGTGACCTTTGACCGAGGATTTGGTACGTATTTTGGAATTGTCTTTAAATGTTACCTTAAGATACTGGACATCCGGTGCCTCAAAAGTTATTCTGTAAGGTGCCTCAAAAACTTTGTAAACATATCCAAATTCTGCATTTAAGAAATCCGCACACACATACACATCGTCATCATTTTTAAGAATTATGACGTAATTGGACTTAATATTCTCTTCACCGTCAGTAACATATGTATCATTATAAGGAATCTGCCATACCGCATCCGCCTTGGCATACAAAACCATGTCGGTATCCCTGTCCTCATAAAGCTTATCCGTAAAAAGTTCCTTAACAACATCTGCCGGAATGTAATAATGTCCATCCACAACTATTCCCTTGTACTCTGTCAAAGCATGGTCATATACAATCGCCGCCTCATTATCCTTGGTTCCGTAATAATCTGTAAGATTTACCTTTTTGCTGCTTGGAATGATTCTATATAGCAATAAACACACTGCCGCAACTATAAAACATAACAGCACCGGAAGCCATTTTCTGTTATGATGCTTTCCGGTATCATGTTTAGTATTAATCTCAGGTTCCGTATCCTCATCGTCTATATCCGCGTTAATAATCTCTATATCATCATCTTCAAAACCGATATCATCAAATTCTTCATCGGAAAATTTCCTCTTACCAGCCAAATAAAACACCGCACTTTCTCTCGTGAATTGTATTCTAAAATTATAACATTGACGGTTATATTTGTAAACGCAAAAGAGCCGTCAGAACTACAGGTTCGGACAGCTCTCTTTGGATAATATGGGTCTTAATTTTTATTATGTCCTTATTAAAAAGGACTAATGCTTCAAAATGCCAACAGTACAGTTCGTGATATATTGACTGTCTGTTAAATAGTGTCGGACTGTCATTCTAATAGTTCCTGCAAAAAGCACATAGTCTCACCTGCGAGAAAAAAAGGATCCGGCTCATAAGGAACAGGTCTTATGGCTGTTCTCATCCTTTTTCCCATATAGCGGATTGTCCGCTCAGACGATACCGTTCCGAGAAATTTCCAATGTCTTCTTGACGGTTCTTTCTCCGTTGCCGCAATAAACGCAACGTAATGCTGCAGTTTCCACCATGACAAATTACCGATTACAATTTTGATACTACACAGAAGAAAAAACGGTCTCTCAGTTGCATAATCATTTCCAAAATCAATAATAATATATTCGTAATCCGATGACATAACTTCTGAAAGATCTTCAATATCTGACTGCATAAAGATTGAAACATTCCTTTTAAACGCATTATATCTCCGTCTATCCAGACTGTCCCGTATAATCCCTGCCTGCCGAAAGCAGTCATCAGAAGCTCTTTCGATAAGTGCCACACGGTGTCCTCTTATCATTGACAGATATGAAGCCATCATAAATGAAAGGTGGCTTGCTCCGACACCTGCAGAAACTCCTACTATTCCTATTGTTGTACATGATTTGCTGTTTCTGTTTATATTAACCAGTCCTTCCTGCTGTTAAAAATATCAGGCTCGTATGGCATTCTAATAGGACATGAAAAGTCATACTTTCTGACAATCTGCTTATACTGCTTCCGGTCGGCATAATTGATAACTATTCTCTGCTTATTGTCATTAAGGGGATTTAAAACATTCCTGCAGAATTCTGTAAGCTTATCAATTTCATAAGGTTCCTTACCTGTCACAATATAATTGATGTCACCTGACAAAAAGCTTTCCAGATTATTCTCATTAATAACACCGAAGTCTACAATTATTCTGCGGTAATTACTAAGAAAATTACGGTCAGCATATCCATGATAATCCGGTACAAGATTTATATTCTTAAGCTTGAAAATTCCATTAAAAAAACTGAAATCCTCTGATTTAATGATTTTGAAAAAATCATTACTGTCGTTGTATTCACATACAACCGCAGACTGTCCTCTCATCTCATAAATCCTGCCTAATGAAATGGCAAAATGGGTACAACCGCTGTGTTTAAGTACCGTTCCAACATGGATGTTCAAGGATATATTCTCTACATTATTATATTTAATTGATTCAAGTCTCCGGGCAAGTTCTTTTGCTGTAGATATCCTTTCTCTGCCCGAATGACAAAGACAGCCGTTAATAACCTCTCTTAACCTGCCTTTTCCTATTCGTCTGATTGCGCCTTCATCGTTCATGCCGGTCAGCATATAAAGCAATACCATTCCAATGGAATATACGTCACTCCCGGAGTCAATTTTCTCTTTTCCATACATCTCCGGTGAAGCATATCCTATTGTACCCATCCTGATGTCCGGCTGTTCCCTGTCCAATATGGCATTTCCGTAATCCACAAGCCTTATATTATTATTAAAAAAAATAATATTGTCAGGCTTGATATCAAGATGATATGTATGATTATCATTCATATACGCAATAATATTACAAAGCTGTATTGCATATTCAACCGCCTTGCCGGCGCATAATTTCTGTTGGGAAATTAGTTCTGTTAAAGACATTCCTTCAATATATTCCTCTATCACGTATATATGTTCTGAATCCTGTTCTATATCATATACAATGGGAATTGACGGATGTCTGAGATTTTTAAGAATATCAGCTTCCCTGTAAGCTGCGTCACAGTTATTCTGATATATATTGATGCACTTAACTGCGCGTAACACATTAAGAGTAATGTGCCTTGTTAGGTATACGGTTCCAAAGGCACCTGTTCCAAGCACTTTAAGAATCTCGTACCTGCCAAACAGAATATCACCTGTTACTATAACGATAACCTCCTGTTACTTCCGTATGTCCTAAAATATATCCTTGTATGGATATAATATTATTAATCATTCCCGTTTTCAAGTCCTTTCAATCATATTTTATACTTTTTTTATAAAATTTATTTGTTTTTTTTATTCTCATTATTTACATTAGTAATTTAAATGCTGTATACTAATAATATTAAAACAGACTACAGTCTGTGCATTTTTTTACAGATGGGATGTGATATTAATGAAAATTGAAAAGATAAGTGATTCACAAATCCGTTGCACGCTTAACCGTTCCGACCTCCAGTCAAGGGAACTTAAGCTTAGTGAGCTTGCTTACGGAACAGAGAAGGCCAAGAACCTTTTTCACGATATGATTGAACAGGCAGCCCACCAGTTTGGATTTAAAGCAGATGACATTCCACTAATGATAGAAGCAATCCCGATTTCTTCGGATTGTATAATTCTTAATATTACCAAGGTCGAAGACCCTGAGGAACTTGATACCAAGTTTTCACGATTCACTCCTTCCGATGATATGGATATGGATGATGATGATGTGGATGATGACTATGACGATTTACTTCCGGACAACATTAACATTCCGGAGTCTTCTGATATGAACCTTTTTCATAATATCCTCAAAGAAGCAGATAATTTCTTATCTATGAAAGATACTCTGAAGAATATATCAGACGAACCTGTTCCTGACGTTGAGAATGAGTCAGCAGAAGCAGAGACTCCCGATGATGTTGAGGAAGATAATTTGATATACAGGCTTTTCTCTTTCAAAAATCTTGGTGAAGCAGATAATGCCGCAAAGCATGTCAATGCTTCTTATGAAGGGGAAAGTACCCTATATAAAGATAATGTGAAGAGTGTCTACTTCCTGTTATTATCATGCAACCAGAAACATTCTAACGACTTACTCAAGGTATGCAACGAAATAACAGAATACGGACATAAGGAATCTATCGTATTCGGCACATCTGCTTATCTTAATGAACATTGTGACATCATTATAAAGCATGATGCTTTATCCGTTTTGTCAAACTTATAAAAAACCGGGTTGCTTAATGCAGCCCGGTTTTTTACTCTATCGTAAAATGCAAATCTTTCACGAGTTTATTCTCTCCATCTGCTTCAACTTCAATTATGTAATCTCCTGATGGCAGTTCCTTATCATAATCCACGTCCAATATCTGGTAAAAAGACTCATCGTTATTTTTAAAACATCCGACATGTTGTTTCTTATATATTGCTCCACATACCTCTTTATCTTTTCCCCCGTCCTCTGTTACACTATATATTTTGCATTTACCGGGAAAATCATATTCCTTATCATCATAATTAGTAATCTTAAGAACAAGGAATTTATTGGTAGGTGATCTATACTGTATATCCATTACAATGCTGTTATTAAGTTCGTCCGCATCATAATTTTTAAAAAAGATACGTTTTCGATCCTCATCGCTCAATATACTGAACTTATAACCTGCATAGCAGGAGCCTTTGTTTATATGGTACAAAATATAAGGGCAATCCATGAATATTGTACCGTCGGTTTCTAATCTGAAGAAAAAACACATTGAGGTATCTTTGTATCCCTCAATCGGGGCATATAAAAAATATTTTTTCCCTACTTTCTGTACAGTGTATTTATAACTTACCAAATCCTCGATACGCATATCCAGTTCTTTGTTCCTGAACTCAACAACTTCATCCATAGTTATCTTTTTTGTGGAATCAGAGCTTTTTGTGTAGTCAAATTCCGAATCAGCTTCGTATTTTACACCATTTCTTATTACCCCCGATGAAGGGTTAAACAATTCATGTCCTGTACCCACAAGATACTGGTTAAGTTCTCCTCTTGACATATATTCAACATCTTTAATAACCCCGTTCAATTCATTAAAAAAAACTTCCTTTTGCACATCTGTAAATACAAGAGCGTTTGTTGTAGGTTCCTCAGTTGGTACTTCAGACAAAACCTCTTTTTCGCTTTTTACCGGTCCACATGCTGTAAGTCCGATAGTAAGACCGGTCACGGCTGTTATAAAAAATAATTTTTTCATATCTTCACCTCCCATATATAAATACTTTTTTTCTACACATTTTACTCTATCGTAAACAGTAAATCTTTTGTAAATTTATTTTTTCCATCGGTCTCAACTTCAATTATGTAATTACCTGACGGCAGTTCATCTTCAAAGGTAACATCAAAATATTGCCAGCCATAGTGTCCCTTACCAGACTTATTACCTGCTACGGTTCTTGTTGCATAAGCACCTGTTGTAACTTTTTCTTTTTTATTACCATTCGAATCTGCTTTATAAATATCGCATATACCGCTGAAATGATAGTCATAATCTGTCCAGTTAATGGCATTTAATACGATGGATTTCTTCCTTGGTGATGAATACTGTACACTTACAATCATTTTGTTTTCAAAAGAATAATCATTATTTTCAAAGAATGTCTCTATCGGCATCGGATTGTAATTAATTGAGAACGCAGTAGTTTTGCCCTCCGCTTCATTTCTATACACAAGCTGTGGTGCCTGCATCTTAATCTTATCGTCTTTGATTTCAAACCATATCTTCATATAAGTATTTTCATAGTCTGTAACTGGAGCATCCAACTCATATATTATTGATTTTTCACCGCTGTTATTAAGTATCTTTTCGCTGACGGTATACGCATATTCCGTAAGGTCTTCTATTCTCATCTCTTTTTCTTTATTTCTGAATTTTCTTACATCGCTTAATGTCATCTTTTTGTCTGAATCAGAAGCTGCAAGATAATCAAATCCACTTTTTTTGTCATATTCCAGACCAAAGACCTCTACTCCCGAAGAAGGATTGTAAAGTTCCATACCTGTACCTAAAAGCATCCTGTTTAATCCCTCTTCGCTTACATATTCTATGCCGGTAATATCACCGTTCAGATTTTTTAAATATTCCAACTGTTCTTCTGTCAGTTTTATCCCATTTGTAGTTGTTTCTATCTGGGTATTTTTTAAGTCAACATTGCCACATGCCGTAAAACATACGGCAAAGATTATTGCAGCGATAAGAATTATTGATTTCTTCATATAGATACCTCCCATTACTCATACGTTACCCATACTGCAAGACCCGGTGTCTGGTCATATTTTTCATAAACTTCGGTTGTTGTGAAATCTATCACACCTCCCATACCTTTTGATGAAAAATTATATTTTTGTGATTTACTGAGCGTAACATCAGATATTGCATGCTGGTATGTTCCAAAAATTATCATACTCTGATTGTTTGCGGCAACATTTGCATATAACTCTAATTTGTGCTTAGATGCGTTATCAACCAGGTTCATTGAAATACCTAATCCCGTATTTGAAGATTTTATATTACTTGAATCACCTTTATATGTAATGACCTCATTATCCGCATATTGCTTTCCGTAACAATTTTCATTCGCAGAAAATTTTACATTTTGATTTACACGTATCGCAATTATGTCATATGATTTTACCTTGGGTGTTTTAATCCATTCGCATGTTAATTCTACTTTTTTAACAGTTGCACCATTGGATACAATTTTCATTTTTATTTTTTTCATATCGCTTGTCACGTTATCTTCCAGTTTGTAAGAAAGTCCGTAACTGTTAATCGGCTTATTCACCACATTAACATCTTCCAACATTTCCTCCTCGGTAATGTACTCATCAACGACAGGTTTACCATCCTCGTAGGTTGTTCTCACATATTTCTCATCGGTCTGGACACCGTCTTCGTCAATATGTTCCACCATATAATCAAAGTCTTCCTGGGTAAATATACTAAGATCCTCTTCGCTCATGTACTCTAACATCTTGTTGTACTCTGACGCTGTAAGCCTTGCACCCAGTTCATTTTCATATACAATTTCGCTATTGCTTTCCTGCTGTTCTCCAGTCTGTGCATATACAGGAAACGCTGTAATTGCAACAGTCATAAGGCTGCCGATAATAGTTTTTAATAATTTTTTTCTCATACACATTCGCCTTTCCAATTGTTACTAAAGTTTTTAATTTTAAATATATATATTAAATACGTCCCTACAAGCTAAAATCCAATTTTCCATATATATTTGATTCTACATCTTCACCAAATATAATTGCATATTCTCCTTTAGCAATATTATCAAACGAAATCGGAATAATCGAAAATGAAAGACTGTTAATCCTGACCGGTTTGGAGGTACACTCTATTGCACTTTCCGGAATTATATTTCCGCTGTCATCAACCTGATATACTGTTGCTTCGCCATTAAATATATAGCTTTCCTCCGTGTAGTTGGTAATTCTTAATACCACGGAGCAGTCTGTTACGGATGTGTACTGGATTCCATATACTAATTTGCCATCAAGGCTGTAATCATTATTTTCAAAAAAAGCTTTGATATAATCTTTGTCATACAGTATGGAGAAAGCAAAATTACTGTCATTATCTGCTCCGGAATATTCAATATAAGGTGCGTTCATAAACACCTTATTGTCACTGATTTTAAAAAATATTGTAAGATAAGTATTATCATATCCGCTGACAGGTGCCTGTAACTTCTGATATTCTCCATCCTCGGTTATCTCATATCTGTAACCGTTAAGTGCTTCTATCCGCATCTTGGTATCTTCATTTCTGAAACTGACAGCTTCATCAAATGTGATTTTCCTGTCGATGTCATTGCCTTTTTGGTAGTCATATGAATTATCTGCAATGTATTCCACGCCGTTTACTTCCACACCCGATGTTTTATTGTAAAGTTCAAGTCCTGTTCCCAGTAAATTCCAGTTAACACTTTCTTTATTCATCAAATCCAGTGCTGCTGTACCGATACCTTTTTTATCAGCCAGATAGTTCTTTTGTTCTTCTGTCAGTGTAAAATCCTGACCGGACGGATTACTGTCTTTCTGACTTTTTCCTTTGTCGGAACAGCCAGATATAATAACCGCAGCCAGACATACACACATCATAATCTTTACTTTTTTCATTCTGTTGATTTAACAATTTACTCCTATGTACGTTTGATTTAATGTAATTGTACATACTGTAAATCTTTTTTCAATAGGTTATGCGTAAGCGGTCGTTTTTCATGTATAAGCGGTCAGTTTACGGACAATTTCATTACATATTCTTTTCAACAAAGAGCATGAATCTGTTTTTCATATCGTCATAATTTCTTTTCGACACATAGGCTTTGTATCTGCCGTTTTTTAAATACACCGTATCTTTGGTTATGCTTGTTATATATTTGACATTTACAAGATATCCCCTATGGCACACGCAGAAGCTGGGAATATTTAACTTTTCGCTCCATTCCTGTATAGTGCCGTTTAGCATATATGTCTCTTCTTCTGTTATCATCTTTAATTTACGTCCTGCGACCTCAATCATAATGATGTCTTCCGAATTAATCTTTTTGTATTCTCCGTCAACACATATCATTACGTTTAAATTAATTCTGGTATATACCTCTATGGCATCCTTAAGATTTCTGAACAGCCTGTCTTTATCAATAGGCTTGTTAAAATATCTGAACACGGAAAATTTCATGGCATCGTCAAGATACTCGGAAAAAGAAGTAACGATTATAACAATCGCTTTAGGATACGTTTCTTTAAGTTTGTTTCCTACATATATGCCATTTTTACCCGGCATTTCTATATCAAGGAAAACAATATCCTTATCTCCTTTATCATTGAGCAAATCTTCTCCAAGATAATACTCAACAATTTCGTAATCCGTTATTTCCAATTTATCAAAACACTCTGTTATATTTCGTCTTAATGCTGACACAAATATTTTATCATCATCGCATATTAGTATTCTCATTTTTATCCTCGTAAAGTACTACTGTAGTATGTAATGTTTTATCTTCGTCCTGAAAATAAATGTTTACATCCCCGTTATATTTTTTCGCAGTCTTTTTTATGCCTGAAAGTCCGTATTCCCGTGTCTCATTCAGCTTTTTTTTCACACTGCTGCCTACCACGGAAATTACTATTGCACCAGCCGGCTGTCCCTTATGTATTGTAAGTTCAATAAACGGATTTTCACCGGTGCATGCCTCCATTGTATTATCTAACATATCACACAAAATTGAAGTAATGTCTATTTCCTCAATTTTTCCGATATCCACATTTCTCACGTCATACGCAAATTTTATATCTCTCGATAAAGCCTCATTATAATACCTGTAAACAACCGCACTTAATAATTTATCGGAAGATATATCAACCGTTGCTTTCAGATTGGATTTTCTGATTAGTTCTTCGATATACTTTGTAACTTTTTCATTTTCTCCACGTTCATTTAAAGCTGCAAGCGCCTCAAGATTATTTTTAATCTCATTCGTTAAAATTTCTAAGTTCTCATCTTTTCTGCTGATTGATTTAATGTATAACTTATCTGTTTTTCTTTTCTGTGCCTGTACGTATTCCGCATTTCCTTTTTTAATACACTTTATTAATATTACACTAAGCACCAATGCTGTAATCAGCACCAGAACGGCACACATAAGCAGCCACTCCGTAGGTTTAAATGAGTTCACCGCAGAGAGAATACCAACCATTATACAGATAAGACCCATGGCACACGCTAATATCGCGGTGGTTAAATACTCCTCTGCCCTTGTTTTCGCCGTTTTGTCCGGAGACTTCTTCTGAATATGAATCAGGAATATTACTATGCCCATATATATAAATTTTGCTGCCAGCATGAAAATATAATTTTTATAACTTATGTCCCCATACAAAAATCCGTCATCAATGTGGGCTAATATTTCTCCAATCAGAATTTTTGAAGCACTGTTTACACCCGTAAGAATTATAGAATTTTTGATTGCCGATATGACGCTGTTCTCAAACAGAAAATATAAAACAAGCACTCCCGCAATCACTTCCAATATTACATTCCTGAAAAAACTTACTTCCGAATATGAAACGAACAATGCCCCGTATATAATCGTATATACTATAAACCTCTTGTCAAACCTTACCTTGGCTGTAAATAGTTTTCTTCCATACAATTCAATTATGAAAGCTTCCAGCACAAATGATATTACCATTAATATTGCCATATTAATTCCTCCTCTTACATTTACTTATACTTCGATTATAAGTGATGTTTACTTTTTTTCAATAGCTTATGGATAAGCGGTCATTTTTCATGTATAAGCGGTCAAATTTATGAAAAAAAATAACAGGATACCATGCAAAAACATAATATCCTGATAAATTTCCTAATATAATTTAAAGTAATACGTCACTGTATACATAACATTTTCCGTCTGAAACATAAACTTCAACCTCTTCCTCCATCTCAATCCATGATGAAGATGTGCCTGTTTTACATTCATATTTTACGGTAATTTCGTAAAGGTCTGAGATTACGTTCGCCTCTCCTGTATACTTTGCAATCTCAGCATTAAGATCTTCAAGTTCTGAGTCGATTGTATCTCCCTTTTTGATAATCTTAAGTTTGCGGTACTTTATATCCAAAAGCTTAAGCTGCTGCTCAACAGCGTCTATATAATCAGCCTTTTCAATGTTATTCTTCTTAAGCAGTGCAGCCATCATAGGTTCACAAAACGAGCCGTCTAAGAATTCTTCTCCGTTTCCTTCAACCATGCTGTCTAACCAGCTTGTGACAGCTTTCTTTTCCTTGGAATACTTGCCGCCTTTGATGTTAAATACTACAAGAATTGTTGCTGCCGCAATAATAATCATAACTACAATTCCTGCAATAATTGCACCTGTCTCATGCTTTTTGTTTTCAGGAGGCATCTTCTTATCCTCCGTCATAATAATTGGTTCTTCAAATCCAAATGAATCGTTCATCCTGAGTCTCCCCGATTTCTTTATTATAATACATTAAATATACCATATCTGTATAAAAAGTAAATGGTACTTATACCATATAATTTATATAATAATTGTCCTTAATTACCATAATTCTTGCATTTTCTGATACCTTTTCCCATTCGTCCTCATTATAAATCTCATAGGAGAAAGTAATTTCATACATCGCAGTAATTTTTTCCCCGTCAGAGAGAGATTCGTTAATCTCATAATATGAGTCCTCATCCAAAGGTCTTTTTTCATCAACAATAAGTTTTCTGTATTTGAAATCACTGTTTTCAAGCTGGTATTTTATATACTCTTTATAATCTTCTTTTGTTATGTCTTTACTTTTAACATAGCTGTCAAGAAGTGCCTCCGTAAAGCAACAGTCAATATAGCTGTCTGCATCTTTTTCTGTCATGGCATCGAACCATCTGACTACAAGCTGCTCCGCCTTTTTATCCACGGATGTTCTTTTGTCTTTCTTTTTTACCATAATAAAAGTTACCGCACCGGCAGCCAATGCCAATATAAGAATACCGATTATTATCTTATATACTTTTTTCATATTATTACTTTTCTTCTCCTGTGCTTGGCCATATATAATATCCATCATCAATGACGTATACTTTTATGCTGTCATTTTTTTCTTCCCAGCCGATTGTTGTAAGCTGCATATATTTAATTGATACACTGTACATATATTTAATAACATTTTCTTTTCCGATAGCCTTATAAATACTGTCATTCATGTCATTAACATATATTTCCGGATATGCACTGTAGTCCGATATGCTTTCTTCCTTGTAAGTCAGTTCCAGCTTGTCAACCTGTTCTTTAAGACTTTCAAGAATCTTTTCCTCTGTCATCTCATTGGTAACCGCAAAGCATTTCAGAATGTCTTTCTGGTAAAAAATATTGTCAAGCCTGTCCATATCTTTCTCTGCCATGGCTTCAAAATATTCTTTTACAAGTGCTTCTGCCTTATCTTTATCATAATTTTCATAAGCCTCGCCCTTGGTTACAGGGTCATACTTCATTTCAGACTTTAGACTTCTTATTCTTATAACCGCAACGGCCGCAATTATTGCTACCAGTAACACAACTCCTATTATCCAGTATTTCTTTTTACCGTTATGCCTTCTTCTCAATATAAGTTCCTCCGTAATTTACGCTTTGCCTCTGATTATAAATTCTTACACTTATATACGTCAAGGGTACCATTGTTAAAAAATCCCATATAAGTTATAATTCATATAATATCTTTTTGAAAGGAATTATTAAATTGGATATAGCAGCAAAAATAGCATCAGAATTGCAGATAAGAAACAATCAGGCGGAAGCCGCAATCAAATTAATTGATGAAGGAAACACCATCCCTTTTATATCAAGATATCGTAAAGAGGCTACAGGTGCCCTCAATGACGAACAACTCCGTAAACTCTTTGAACGCCTTAACTATCTCCGCAATCTTGAGGACCGTAAATCAACCGTTCTTTCATCCATAGAAGAACAAGGTAAATTAACAGCCGAACTTAAAAAGCAGATAGAGTCCGCTGAGACAATGGTGGCAGTTGAAGATTTGTACCGCCCTTATAAACAAAAGAAAAGAACTAGAGCAACCATTGCCAAAGAGCGTGGTCTTTCAGGTCTTGCTTCAATAATAAGTCTCCAGATGACTAAAAAGACTTTAGAGGAAGAAGCAAAAGCATATATTAACGTCGAAAAAGAAGTTCCTGACGCTGATACAGCAATTTCAGGTGCCCTTGATATTATTGCAGAAGAGATTTCCGATTCTGCCGATTACAGAACCAGAATCCGCAGTCTTACATTTAAGGAAGGTAATCTTACGTCTGCAGCAAAAGACCCTGAAGCAGAATCCGTTTACGAGATATACTATAATTTCTCAAGCCCTGTTTCAAAACTTACAGGCTACCGTGTTCTTGCCATTAACAGGGGAGAAAAAGAAAAAGTCCTCATGGTTAAATTAGAGGCTCCCGTTGATAAAATCCTTGCGTATCTCGAAAAACAGGTAATTGTAAAGGACAATCCTAACACAGCCCCTTACCTTAAAACAGCGGTTGCGGACGCCTACTCAAGGCTCATTTCTCCGTCCATTGAGCGTGAAATAAGGAATGAACTCACAGAAAATGCAGAAGATAATGCAATAACCGTATTCGGTAAAAATCTTGAACAGCTTCTTATGCAGCCTCCTATTGTAGGTAAAACCGTACTCGGATGGGACCCTGCTTTCAGAACCGGCTGTAAATTAGCGGTGGTTGACCCCACAGGAAAAGTCCTCGATACGGTTGTCATCTATCCGACTGCACCTCAGAACAAAGTTGATGAAGCCAAGGCAATACTAAAAAAACTCATTAAAAAATACCATGTTGACCTTATTTCCTGCGGTAACGGAACTGCTTCGAGAGAATCCGAGGTAATAATTTCCGAACTTATACATGAGATTCCCGAAAATGTGCAATATGTAATTGTAAATGAGGCGGGTGCTTCCGTATATTCCGCAAGCGAACTGGCAACAGAAGAATTTCCTAACTTTGATGTAGGACAAAGAAGTGCCGCATCCATCGCAAGACGCCTTCAGGACCCGCTTGCAGAGCTTGTCAAGATTGACCCTAAATCAATCGGTGTAGGACAGTATCAGCATGACATGAACCAGAAAAAATTAGGTGCCGCACTTGACGGCGTGGTGGAGGACAGCGTCAACCGTGTAGGCGTGGACTTAAATACCGCCTCCGCACCATTGCTTGAACATATCTCAGGAATCAATAAATCCCTTGCCAAAAATATTGTGGCATACAGGGAAGCCAACGGAAAATTTGTGACACGAAAAGACCTCCTTAAAGTTCCAAAGCTTGGTGCAAAAGCCTTTGAACAATGTTCAGGGTTTATGAGAATCCGTGACGGCGGCAACCCACTTGATTCTACAGGTGTACATCCTGAAAGTTATGATAAAGCAATCCTTCTTCTTAACAAACTCGGCTACACTGCGGAAGATATAAAATCCGGTGCCCTAAGCGGAATAGGTAAGTTGATAAAAAACTATCCTGCTCTTGCCAAAGAGCTCGACATCGGAGAGCTTACCTTAAAAGATATTGTAAAAGAACTTGAAAAACCGGGACGTGACCCCCGAGAAGAAATGCCAAAGCCTGTTCTTAGAAGTGATGTTATGTCCATGGAGGATTTAAAACCGGGCATGATACTTAGCGGTACCGTAAGAAATGTAATTGATTTCGGTGCCTTCGTGGACATTGGCGTACATCAGGACGGACTGGTTCACATATCACAGCTTACCGACAAAAAATACATTAAACACCCTATGGAAGTTGTAAGTGTAGGTGATATTGTCCGGGTTAAGGTTCTGAATGTTGACATTCCTAAAAAAAGAATCCAGTTATCAATGATATTATAATTTTTCTTGACATATATCCGAAATCGTACTAATATTCAATGTACGATTTCGGATATATTTTTTAGGAGGATTTATGAAAATATCATTATCAGACCATTTCACATACAAAAAACTGCTTAAATTTACTTTTCCATCAATTATTATGATGGTACTGTCATCAATATACGGTGTTGTTGACGGCTATTTCATTTCAAATTATATAGGACCCGTTCCCTTTGCCGCCGTTAATATCGTAATGCCCTTCCTTATAATTCTCGGAGCATTAGGATTTATGCTCGGAACCGGCGGAAGTGCCCTCGTCGCTTACACCCTCGGAACAGGCGATAATAAAAAAGCCAATGAGATTTTTTCACTTCTCGTATATACACTTGTGGCTACAGGTATTGTATTTACAATTATAGGAATTATTTTTATAAAACCTATTTCCCATCTTCTGGGTGCCGATGCAGAAATGCTGCCTTATTGTATAAAATACGGAAGAACCATACTCATTGCACTTGTACCATTCATGTTAATGAATGTGTTCCAGAGCTTTCTAGTAACTGCCGAGCTGCCTCATTACGGACTGATAATCACCATAGCTTCAGGTGTTGTTAATGTAATTCTTGACGCATTGTTTGTTGCCGTTTTTAAATTCGGAGTTGTGGGTGCCGCGGTTGCGACAGGTATAAGCCAGGCTATCGGTGGTTTTATTCCCTTATTCATATTTATTTTCTCAAAGAAGAGCAAACTGCACCTTGGCAGGACGCACTTCAGCAAAAAAGTGCTTCTTAAAGCCTGTGCAAACGGTTCTTCCGAATTTATGTCCAATGTAGCCGTTTCACTCGTAAATATGTTATACAACTGGCAGTTAATGAGATTACTGGGACATAACGGAGTTACCTCCTACGGTGTAATCATGTATGTGAATTATATTTTTCTTTCCATATTTTTCGGTTACTCAATCGGCAGTTCCCCTGTTGTTGGATACCATTACGGAGCCGGAAATACTGATGAATTAAAAGGACTTTTCAAAAAGAGTATTAGAATCATACTTGTTTCAAGTGTGTTGCTGACCCTGACCGCCGAGCTTCTTGCAGCTCCTTTGTCAAAAATATTTGTAAGCTATGATAAAGATCTGCTTAAGGCAACAACCCGTGCTTTTGCAATATATTCCGCTTCATTCCTGATTGCCGGTATTAACATTTACTCTTCGTCATTTTTTACGGCACTGAACGATGGACTTACCTCGGCGATTATATCATTTTTCAGGACACTGGTATTCCAGGTTATCGCCGTAATAGTTTTACCGTTAATTTTTGGAAGTCAGGGAATATGGTTTGCAATTATTGCTGCGGAAGCATTGTCACTTCTTCTTTCCCTTTTCTTCATTGTGAGCAAAAGGAAAAAATATTGTTATTACTAAAGATAAAACAGGAGGTGTGCAATAATGCAGTCTTTTCTTGAAAGTTTCAACCGTATAATGGGTTCAATTAACAATTCATACCATAAAGCCGCACTGAAATTCAACCTCTCCGACAGTGAATTAAGTATTCTGTATGTACTTAATATCCACGGTGACGGCTGTTCCCAGAGCACTTTATATAAGGAATCCGGTATCACCAAGACAACTGTTAATTCATCCGTTAAAAAGATGGAAAAAGAAAATATTCTTGTTGTCACGGCAGGCAAAGGACGTAACACCTGTATATGCCTTACGGACAAAGGTAAGTCCCTTGTTGAAAATACGGTATATAAAATTATTCAGATTGAAAATGACATATATCGGAACTGGACAGAACCCCAGAGAAAAGAATTTATAGCAAGAAATGAAGACTATGCCAATAAACTGTCAGAAGCTGTAGATAAAATAGAAACTTTAAAATGATTTGAATATCAATTCTGTCCGTATTTCTGGTTATTCTATCACTTCAATTTCCGATAATATAAATAAAACATAGGTGCCGTAGTACACACTGCGATGGTGTCCGCAATAGGTTCAGCCAGATATACACCCATTACAGCATCTGGCATAAAACGTGGTAAAATAAAAATCAACGGTATTAGTATAATAATTTTGCGCCAAATGGTAAGGAAAATTGCTTTTGGTGCCTGGTCTAATGCTACAAAGCTATACTGACAAGCAACCTGTATTCCATAGATAAAAAGCATTGACATGTATACTCTCATACTTTTCGTTGTGTAAGCAATCAAATCCGTATCACTGGTAAAAATAGAAGCAACCGTAGCCGGCAATGTGATACACATAAGCCAAATGAGAAGTGAACCGCTGACACAGCATATAAGCAATAACCTAAATGTTTTCTTTACCCTGGAAATATTTCCCGCCCCCAGATTATAACTTAACAATGGCTGTGCTCCCTGCACAAGTCCCGGCAAAAGCAACATGACGAATTGCATAACACTATTAAGAATACTCATAGATGCTACTGCCATATCCCCACCATACTTTTGCAAAGATGTATTAAAGCTGATTGCTACCATATTCTCTGTCAGCTGCATCAGTGCCGGTGAAGTACCAAGTAAAACACAAGACCATATAAGTTGTCCATTAAAACGAATATTTCTAAAACGTAAATGTAATTTGCTTTTGCACGTTGTAAGATAACGAATAACAAAATATGCAGACACTCCCTGTGAAATAACCGTTGCCAGAGCAGCCCCCTTTACCCCCATGCCAATGCAATTAATAAACACAGCATCAAGAATAATATTTGTTACAGCTCCCACAGCCACATTACACATGCTAATCAGAGTTTTTCCCTGTGCAGTTACAAAAGCATTCAATCCCAACGTCAACTGTGTAAACAAAGTACCAAGGCAATATATGTTCATATAATCAGCAGCATAAGTAATTGTAGCATCGCTTGCACCGAATAACCGCAAAATGGATTTACCAAAAATCATCATAATTACTGTCAATGCCATAGATAATATGATCAACAGACATGTACAGCTCCCCATAACTTTTTCTGCCTGTTCGTTATCACCTTTTCCCATAAAAATAGATGCTTTTGGTGCACCACCCATACTTACAAGTGCTGCAAAAGCTGAAATAGCTAAAATTACAGGTGCTGTTACACCAACCCCAGCCAGTGCCTGCTTTCCAACGCCTGGGATGTGTCCGATAAACATCTTATCCACTAAATTGTATAGTATATTAATAAGCTGGGCAGTTACAGCCGGAATTGCAAGCTTAAAAAAAGCTTTGGATACCGGCATATCTTCCAGCAGATTATCACAATCCTTTATGTTTCTGCCTCTGTTTTTTCTAATATCCCACAAAATAAAATCACCTTCAAGCTATAATTTTGCTTCATTATAGCTTGAAGGTGAAAATTTTTAAAGTTACTATTAAATTTATTAGTGCGTGTTTGACTAAATCTCTTTTTTATGTTTTAAATATTATCCGATTGCAAAAGTAATTTCTGCTACAGCAGCTACTTTTCCGTCAACCGTTGCTGTTGCCTTGCCCACACCGACAGGACCTTTTCTCTTGATAATCTCGCACTCAAGTCTGAGTCTGTCTCCCGGAACAACTTTATTTTTAAATTTACAAGCGTTAATACCTGCAAAATAGGCTGTCTTACCTTTATTTTCTGGAAGGCAAAGAACCGCAACCGCTCCTGTCTGTGCAAGTGCTTCAACAATCAGCACACCCGGCATAACAGGCTCATCAGGAAAATGTCCTGCAAAAAAGCTTTCGTCGTATGTAAGGTTCTTATATCCCACAGCTTTTTCTCCCGGTACAAGCTCCTCTATACAGTCAACAAGCAGAAACGGATGTCTGTGTGGAAGAATTTCCTTAATTTCCTTAATTCCCATTAACATAAGCGTTATTCCTCCTAGTTAAGTCTTGCAGGTGCATTTTTAAATAATGCTTCTGTCTCAGCCATGAGCTCTGTTATTATCTCTTTACATGACTGTCTCTTCTTAATCATTCCGGCAATCTGGCCTGCCATAACGCTTCCGTATACAACGTCTCCGTCAACAACCGCTTTACGGAGTGAACCAGCCGCAAATTTCTCGATTTCGTCAACTGACGCTCCGCTCTCTTCAAGCTTAATGTATTCTTTGGTAAGCTTGTTACGGATACAACGTACAGGATGTCCTGTGCTTCTTCCCGTAACGGCTGAATCTATGTCCTTAGATGCGATAACTTTATCCTTGTAATTATCATGGACTATTGATTCGTCTGCAACAACAAATCTGGTTCCCATCTGAACTGCTTCGGCTCCTAACATAAATGCTGCCGCAACGCCTCTTCCGTCACCGATTCCTCCGGCTCCGATTACAGGTATTGAAACTGCATCTACAACCTGTGGTAAAAGTGCCATTGTTGTGATGTCCCCGATATGTCCGCCTGATTCACAGCCTTCTGCAATAACCGCATCGGCTCCGCCTCTTTCCATAAGCTTTGCCATTGCAACTGATGCAACAACCGGCATAACCTTTACGCCTGCATCTTTCCAAAGCTTAAGATATTTGCCCGGATTACCTGCACCCGTTGTAACGGCTGCAACCTTTTCTTCTGCTGCCAGATGTGCAACCTCATCGGCATAAGGGCTCATAAGCATAATATTAATACCAAATGGTTTGTCTGTTGTATTCTTAATTTCTTTAATCCAGTTTTTAACAACTTCAGCCGGTGCTGTGGCAGAACCGATAATTCCAAGTCCTCCTGCTGCCGAAACCGCTGCTGCGAGATGGCTCTCAGCTACCCAAGCCATACCGCCCTGAATAATAGGATACTCAATTCCAAGTAATTCTGTTACTCTTGTTTTCATTGTGTTTTACCTCTCGTTGTGTATTTAAAACACTTTTATTTTATAACGAAAAGTCATTTTTTACAATAGGTCACTAATTTCATTCTTTAAGATATTTGACAATTTCAACTCTTGTACACTTATATGCAAACAATGTACTGAACAAAACTGAAATCGATACCGTCAGTACAGCATATAAAATTACCGACTGTCCGGACAGACAGATTACATATCTGTAGCCCTTTGCATAGAACATTATTGCTTTATAAATCACAAAAATATTAATTGAAGCCACAATGGATAAAAATATATTTATTCCCATTACAATAATACCTTCTGTCAGGAACTGCATCATAATATCTTTTTTGCCTGCGCCTATCGCTCTTTTAATTCCTATTTCGTATTTTCTTTCATTAAGCGCATTGGAAAACGCACTGTAAAGATTAATACCAAGAATCACGAACAAAACTGCTGCTATTATGTATTTGTTCCTTATGACAATGTTTTCTTCCTTTATAGCGTTATTCTGGTCATCCATCACATTCATTATCGACATATTCATGCTTTTAAGGCAGTTTATAACCAATGACGGTTTATCGGTTCTTATTACGGTCTGATAATTGTGTATCTCATATTCAGACGCATCAATTCCTACACCACTTATGTATATCGGGTCTTCGACTCCTGTTTCCTGTGTATTTTCATACTGTTTAGGTGTATATGTTCCTACTATATTGAACTTATATATCTTTTTATTGTTCCCTTCTTTTTCAAAAACCATGCTAATCTCAGGTTCTCTGTCAAAAGATTTCTTAAGACTCTCATACATTCTGTCAGAAACAACCGCTTCGCCCTGTTTTAATGCAAAGCTTTTTTCACCATTCATCTCTACACGCTCCACACCCACATTACCATATTCAAAAACCGCCCATACATAATTAGGCAGAATCTGAACCCGGCATTGATTCCCGTAAGTATCTCTTGCCAGTGTCTTTTTTATATAGTAAAAATGAGTGTCACCCATTTCTTCCAGTCTCGACGTTAATATATTTATTTTGTTGCCGGAATCAGCGTCCATACTGTTATGGGACAAGATTATCTTGTAATCATTTCCCATTAATTCTTTATATTTGTTATAAATTCCCGAATCCGTATAAATAAGAAAACCGAGTAAAAATGTAAATGTCAGAAATACCGTTATGGAAAGCATCATATAGTTTCTGAAGGTCTTTTTTATCATTGCAGCCGAGTGTTTAAGTAATTTCACGTAACACACCTTCCTCCAGACGATATCTGCGTTTTGCATTTAATGCAACCTTCATATCGTGCGTAATAACTATTATAGCCCGTCCTTTTTCATTCTCATTTTTCAGTATATTGAGAACCTCTTTTGTATTTACTTCGTCAAGATTACCTGTGGGTTCATCGGCAATTATTAATGACGGATTAAGCACAAGAGCCCTTGCAATTGCAACTCTCTGCTTTTCACCGCCACTCAGATAGGCTGTCTTTTTATCTAACAAATGAGAAATATTAAGGATACCGGAGAGCAAATCTATATCCTGCGGACCGGTCCTTGAATATAATGAGGGCAATTCTATATTTTCTTTACAGGTCAATGTGGGAATCAGATTATAAGCCTGAAAAATAAACCCTATCTTTTCTCTTCTTATTTTTGCATAATCCAGTTTGTTGTCAATTAATTCTCCGTCAAATTCATACGTTCCCGAATCATACCCTTCGATAAGTCCGATTATATTCATAAGTGTGGATTTTCCGGCTCCTGACATTCCTACAATTGCAATGTAATCGCTATTTGTAATATGTAATGATATATCTTTTAATACAGGGGTCTCATAGCTTTTTGTAATATTTTTTAAGTCAATGCATACTTTTTCAACCGCCATTGCCATCCTCCTGCCGGATAAATGCTTTATATCCGGAATCACATATTGTACCCTCTTCAACTCCGGATATTGCCATGTATTCTTCTGTTTCAAGACTTACCTTTACTTCCTGCTCGTTAATATAATATCCATTTTCATCAAGAACTCTTACATAATAAGAGTTGCCCTTTTTATATACACAGTTTTTATTAACAACAAGCACTTCAGAATATACCTTGTCGGTATATATCTTAATATCAGGTAATTCCTCGCCATACATATATGATTTACTGTCAATATCAAATACAACTTTTACTTTATTGTCCTGTGCAATATTTGATATTTCCCTTACGGTAAGCTTTTCATTTTCATTAAGCGATAACGACTTACTTTCTTTTATGTAATTCAATTTATCAATGGGAATATATGTCACCAGTTGAAGTTTATCAAATGATAATACACGGATTCTGTTGCCTGTATCCACCGACTCCGCTATCCCGTTACATGGTGCTTTTATTATTTTCTGACCTGTGGTTATTTCTTTGTCTTTATATATTTCATCACCCGGCTGCACCAGTATATTATCACTCTCAATATCTTTTATATCTATTGTTATATATTCTGATGACGAAATTACTCCATCCGTAGTAACATAATATGCAATATCTGCCCTTGTTACCCGTATGGGTTCTCCGTATGCTGCTTCTTTATATTCGTAATAGGTATCCTGGATATAGCTTTTCTTTTCGCTTCCTGAAAGTTTATACAATATAATAATGGGAGCAAGAAAAAGTAACAGAATAACCATTATTACCGTCAGTTTAAAAATAGTATTCTTCTTCGCCATAATGTTCCCTACCGCTTCAGATATTCTTTAAAATATTCCTGTACCCTTTGGCCTAAATTATCTTTATATATTGCATACATCAACTGTTCCGAATGTATGGTTTCACAGTTAATTCCAACTCTTGTTGTATACAGATTACCGTTCTGCTCATATTCAACAAGAACCTCCTCATTGACTGTATATGCTAATTTTCCTACGAATTCTTCATCTTTGAGAACTATATTCATACCGATTGTTTCTCCTGCTTTAACAGGAAGTTCCATACCGTCTTTCCACTTCTGGCTTATAGCATTGTCATCTGCCAGACTTTCAACTTCAATGCTGTCAATTGTTGTTCCTTCGGTCGGAGCAATGAGACTGATATTTTTAATAATTACATCATCTTTTGCACTATACTCAAGTCTAGGCGGTCTGATGGTTCCGTCCTTATTTGGCTGTATATTAACCATAGCGAACCCGATACTGACGGGTTCCAATGCATATTCTCCAACATCGAACTCCTCCTCCAGTTTAATCAGCCTGACATTACCTATATCAACGGTTTTCTTATTTCCTTTTATACCAACATCAATACTATTAATTACCTCTTCTTCTTTTATATCGTCAAAATCAACCGATATATTTGTGACATAATAACTTGGGAAGTCAGACTCTTTAAGTCTTGAATATTCCCTGGTAATTTCTTCCTTCATTTTAGCAAATTCTTCCGGGTTACTCAATTCCAATTCACTAAGTTCTTTCCAGTCCGTGTCATTATATATAAGGCATATATACTCATCAAATAATCCTTCACATAACTGGCTCTCCGAACATGACACTTCATACCCGTTATTTGTTACCACTTCTACATTTACATCTTTACTTTCAATGGGCTTGTCCGACAATACTTTGAGTCTTACACTTGCGGAAGGGCTCACTCCGTCAATTATGTTCATGTTGTATGTATTTGCACATATAATATACTCGTCATCCTTTATTTTATCCGGAAGGACTTTTATATATTTATTATCTTTTAAATTATCGTCCTTTTTTCCGCAGCCCACAAGGAAAACTACTAGTAATAATGTTGTCATTCCCAGAACTCCCGCCAGTAACCTCTTTGCTTTCTTGTTTTTAATCATAGACTTTACTCCTTCCGTATTCATGGCATAAAAAAAGCCATAGTTTCTGTAACTATGGTTGAAAGTTTTTATGAAAATACCTTTTAACTATTTCATACTTCCTTCAACCTTTTTTACATTATTATCCTATCACAAAAAAGTTTTTTTGTAAAATTTGCTGATATTTCACTCGGCTAAAAAAAGGCTATATTATGTATATATTCACTAGTTTTTCAGTCAAAGTCAGTCATTTTCGGTCAGTTTTAGAATTTTGCCTTTCATTTTCGGTCTCAATTCTGCAAAAATACCCCCAAAAAGTACAAAAAATGCAATATTTTTACCATTCATGCAAACCCCCTTTTAAAAAAAGCTATTTATGCTAAAATTATACTATGAAGATGATTATTGGTTCTTCACTTATTCAAAGAGAACTGTAGTTAAATCCTATCGGCATCCAAAAGTGTGTTTATTTACTTTTTTAAATCAACTGCAGTTTGTGGGGTATATGACATATAATATGGGAGCCCCTGACGCATAATATAATATACGCCAAGGGCTCCCTTTTTTTATCTGACCATAACCGTAATAATTACACTTGCAGCAACTCCTGCCATTGTTGCTATAAATGCGCCTGCAAGAGTCCATCTGGTTTTTGTAACTTTTGCCGCCGCAGCATACACGCTTAAAGTATAAAATATCGTTTCCGTACAGCTCATAATAATACTCACAAGAAATCCCTCATAAGAATCTGTACCACACCGTTCAAACAAATCAAGACATAGGGTATTTGCCGCATTTGACGAGAAAAATCTCACTATAATAATCGGAATCACATCCGATGGTACTCCGATATATGCCGTATATTTTCCTATAGCCTTAGCAATCCACAATAGCAGACCGGATGCGCTTATAACCTTAACCCCTATCATTAACCCGATGAGAGTCGGAATTATTGAAAGGACGGTTCCCAGTCCGTCTTTTGCCCCGTCAATAAACTGTTCGTAGACTTTTTGTTTTTTTACCAGACCATACCCTACAATAAATATTGCAGTCAGCGGAATCATAAATTCCGATAGATATATTATTATTTTCATAAAAAAACCGAAGCATGGAATTACTACTATTCTATGCTCCGGTTACTTTAATAATTATTAATTTTTATCTTTGTCATCATCGGGATGAACTTTATATGTCTTAAATCTGGTAAGCCTGCTTACCCTCTTTGCCTTGGCCTCTGCTCTTTCCTGAATCTCTATATGCCTGTCAAGCTCATATTCATCATACATTTCTGTCCTGTTTCTTTTATCAAGACCCTTTTTCACAAGTCTTCTTATAATGTCATAGAGTACGGCAAAAACAGGTACGCCTAAGACCATTCCCGCAAATCCCCATATACCGCCGAAAAACGTAATGGAGAAGAGTACCCAGAAGCTTGAAAGTCCTGTACTGTTACCAAGTATCTTAGGTCCGAGAATATTACCGTCAAACTGCTGTATTGCCACAATTATTATGATAAAATACAAACACTTTATAGGACTTATCATAAGAACAATGAGTGCCGAAGGAATTGCTCCGATAAAAGGGCCAAAAAACGGAATAATATTGGTAATACCTACAAAAACACTTATGAGCAGAGCGTACGGTATTCTGCAAAGTGATGTGATTATAAAACAAAGGATACCTATAATAATGGAATCTATAATCTTTCCGTTAATAAATCCGCTGAACATCTTATCTGTATACTTGATTTCTTCCATAACCTTGTCAGCCCATTTTCCTTTAAAAATACTGTACACAAGCATTTTACCCTGAGCTGCGAATTTCTTACGTTCGTGAAGAATGTATATACATGAAACACCACCGACAAGTATATCTTTAAGGAGAACAAGAATACTCTTAAGGCTGTTTGTAACGCCTGAAATCACAATCTCTGTTTTGCCGCCCTTTATAAGAAACTCATTGAGAAATTCAACAACCTTGTCCGAAAAATTCGTAAAGAAATCCTTAATCTGAGCCTGCATATTAGCATTATTCTTTGCAAGTTTTGTAAGCCAGTCCGAAATATTCTGAAGCCATCCCGGAACATTCTCGGATATAGTCATTACGCTGTCTATTACCTCAGGAATAATAGCTGCAAAAAGAACATACACAAGTGCAACAAATAAAATTGCCGTACACCCTATGGATATGTTAATCTGCAGATTTTTTGCACGCTTCCTGTTCTTTAATCCGGCAAAAGCCTTGCCAAACCATTTTTCAAAAATAGCACATATAGGCTTCAGCAGATATGCTAAAACTGCACCTATTATAAATGCTCTTACACTTTGGATTGATACTTTAAAAAATCCAAACAGTGACTTATCTTCAAAAAATAAATAATAAAATAAAATACATGCTGCAACCACAATAAATGCAACCAGACCGATTGTCAGATATTTATTGGGCAGTTTAAATCTTTTTCTGCCGGGTGTCCCCGTCTCTTCTGTCTTAACACTGTTGTCGTCCATATGCCACCTCTTAATTTTTATGATTTTGTACCTATATATCCTATGTCATGTAATTATACACTAACAAATTATTTTTTTCTACTTTCAAAAATAATAAAACGGTCTATTGAATTAAGAATATCCGCAAAGTCTTCCCTTGGTGCAAGTTCAACATATTTTGTAAGCAATTCGGTTTCACTGTTTTTATACCTTCCGTAAAAAATATCAAAAACATTATGTCCTCTCATATATCGCTTTATAAGCTCCATGTTGTCTTTTACATCCTGTACACTTTGCAAATCATGTCCCATAATCTGTTTTAAACGTATTCCGCTTCTTATTCTGTTCAGATATTCTTTCCATTTCTGAAGAAATATTTTGTAAAAATCTTCTTCTGACTTAATGACACCTAACTTTGCCATTATTGAAGGATTAAGAAAATAGTTTTCAAAAGAATAATATTTTAATATAAGAACATTCTTCTCCGTTACTCTCGGAAGATGGTCCACATCCCGTAAATCCTGTTCTTCATAATACCTGCAAAGCTGTTTTCTCAATTCCTTTGGGTTTTTACCGTCGCCATCCCTTATCATCAGGAACTGGTCCCTTATGTACACTTGATTCATATATTTAAGATTGGCATAAGTCTTAATATTGGTACAACTGTTGGTGGTAATTATCGCAACCCTGCTGAGATTGCCATTCTCATCGTACATCTCACTATAATATTTTTTGAGAAGAATCGGAAGCCTGCTTTTATCCTGTTTTCCTTCAACAATAAAAACAAAATTCACATTCATAAGGTCATTTGCAGTATATCCAAGGTCTGACAAAATAACACTTATGTCCGTCTTTTCCTTAACCACGGACCTTTCTTCCCTGTCACAGACCATCTGCCTTATCTGCCTGCTGTTAAAATTAGGAAGAAGGTTAGGAGAATGTGTTGTAAATATAACCTGATGTTTTTTGGAAAGGCGGTAAAGAATATCTCCCGACTTTTTTTGTAATGTCGGGTGCAATGATATTTCCGGTTCTTCCATCATTATTATACACGGATAATTATTGTCATCCAGATCCGCTTCCAGAAGGGACAGCATATATATGCTTCTCATTCCCCGTCCCATATATGAAACAGGTCTTGTCCGTCCTCCTCCGTCCGTATGAATTTCGGTATTTACGGTAAGCATGCTTTCCATATCGTTATTCATTGAATATACAATAGTATCCTGCCCGCCGTTTCTTCTGTATATCCTGTTCACTTTTGCCGAAAACTCATCAAGATTCATCTGATATGTCTTGTATTCAAAAAGTTTTGAAGTCTCAAAAGCAGTAAGTTCATCCACAGTTTTTCTGCTTATAAGTCCAATACATGAAAAACAATGATTGCATTTTTTGGCATGGTCAAAAATACAACACCCTGCTTTCATACATTTCATTTCCTCATTTTCCTGTAAAAAAAGCATATCTTTGGAAAATACTGTAAGATTTCTTTCTGCATCCATATAATATATCTTTGGAAAAATTGTTGAAATCCACTGGTTATTCTTATGAAATCCGTCATCAAATCTTACTTTGCCCGTCCTGTTGGCATAAAAAGTAAAAGATAACACGCCTCCGTCAGGTTCTTCAAATTCTTCCCCATCAGGAACATAGGACGGAAGCCGTTCTCCAAATTCCCTTAGCCACGCTTCATATCTGCGGCAGCGGCTTACCAACCCCATTTCTTGAAGATTGGTAAGGTCGCTGTCAAAAATTCTTAGTTTTATACCAATCTCGATATTGGCACCACTGTCGTCAAAATCGGTATATTGTATTTTGTAGTCGCCGCATACCGCTCTTATGGCATCTATTATCGTGCTTTTACCGGTATTGTTCTGTCCTACAAGAATAAGTGCATTTTCTATATCTTTAATTTCCAGATTATCTATTGATTTAAAATTACTGATGCGGATATATTCTATTCTCATCCGTCCCTCCGTATTCCGGTTACTTCACCTGATTCATCTGATTGATTGAGCCTTTCTTGTAATCCATGGCATTATCAAGGGTCGTCCTGCTTATAGCTTCAAGAGCCTCTTCAGTGAAAAATGCCTGATGTGACGTTATAATCACGTTAGGGAATGACAGAAGTCTTGCTGTAATAGAAGACTCAAGAATATCTTCCTCTCTGTTTTCAAATACATTGTGTCCTTCCTCTTCGTACACATCAAGTCCCACGCCATGGAACTTTTTCGCTCTTATGCCTGCAATCAGGTCTTCCGTGTCAACAAGTTCGCCTCTTGATGTATTTACAAAAATAACATTATCTTTCATAAGTGAAATTGTCTTGGCATTAATCATGTGATAATTCTCCACAGTAAGCGGACAATGTAAAGATATAAGGTCGGATTCCCTTAAAACCTCTTCCAAATCCTTGTATTCTATAAAATCAAGATTTTTATTAGGATACTTATCGTAAGCTATTACCTTCATTCCGAATCCGTGACAGATTCTTGCCATGGCCGCACCTATCTTGCCTGTTCCGATTATGCCTGCTGTTTTTCCGTAAAAGTTAAGTCCCTTAAGTCCCACCAGGCTGAAGTTGTTCTCTCTTACCTTTATATATTCCTTATGAATTCTTCTGTTGACGCTCATGGCAAGTGTCATGGCATGTTCTGCTACCGCTTCAGGTGAATATCCCGGAACACGAAGCACCGTGATACCTGACTCATCGGCAGCAGCAAGATCAACATTATTAAATCCCGCACA
>JBNMKN010000004.1:0-34830 GCA_050874365.1 Butyrivibrio sp.
GTATGTTATAGTGTTCATGACGGTTGAGACCTTTTCTATAGTTTTTTGTTGTGGTGACTTATATACTATAGATCTCAACCGTTTTTGTATAGTGGTAAGGTGTCACATCAATTGTAACCCTACATTTGGGAATATCTAATCCTCATTTTCCCCCTTGCATTAATATTTTGTATGTGATACTATTTATTCCATAGTGAAAGGCAATGAACAAGACTCATATTCATGGACCCCGACAGGAAGAAGACATCATCGACTGAGAGTGACTTCAGGAGGGACGGAATAGCGGGAACACTTGGGAGCCGGCTTTCTGAAATTAAGTAGGTCAGCACGTTGGTACGCGTTAAGTACGAGAGAGGAAGATTTTCTTCAATGCGGGTGGTACCGCGGATAATGTGATTATTCGTCCCGGAATACAATGTATTTGTATTCCGGGATTTCTTTTGTTTGGAGATATGGAATTAATCACAGAAAATTATTTTAGGAGGACCAACATGGGAAATATTTACAGAGATATGACTCTTGAAAATTTAGACGAGTCATATATTGGCAAAGAACTTAAAGTGGCAGGATGGGTAGAGAATATCCGTGACCACGGCGGAGTTTCTTTTATCGATTTAAGAGATATGTACGGCGTATTGCAGGTCGTAATAAGAGATACGGAACTTCTTAAAGGAATTAAAAAAGAAGAAAGCATTTCCGTAGAAGGATTAATGGAGCAGAGAGACGAAGAGACATATAATCCTAAGATTAAGTCAGGAACAATCGAACTTGAAGCACATAAGATAACAACTCTTGGACAGGTGTATACACAGCTTCCGTTTGAAATCCAGACATCCAAGGAAGTAAGAGAAGATGTAAGATTAAAATACCGTTATCTCGATTTAAGAAATGAAAAAGTAAAAGATAATATTTTATTCAGATCAAAAGTAATTGCATACCTCCGTCAGAAAATGACAGAGATGGGATTTGTTGAAATACAGACACCAATCCTTTGTGCATCATCACCTGAAGGCGCAAGAGATTATATCGTTCCATCAAGAAGATATAAAGGTAAATTCTATGCGCTTCCACAGGCACCACAGCAGTATAAGCAGCTTCTCATGGTATCGGGAATTGATAAGTATTTCCAGATTGCACCATGTTTCAGGGATGAAGATGCAAGAGCTGACCGTTCACCGGGAGAATTTTACCAGTTGGATTTTGAAATGAGCTTCGCAACACAGGAAGACGTATTCAAAATCGGTGAAGAAGTATTAACATCAACATTTGAAAAATTTGCACCTGAAGGATATGAAGTAACTAAAGCACCTTATCCTATTATCAGCTATAAGCAGGCAATGCTTGAGTTTGGTTCAGATAAGCCTGACCTTCGTAACCCACTCAGAATTATAGATGTAACGGATTTCTTCCAGAAATGTACATTTAAGCCATTTATCGGCAAGACTGTAAGAGCAATCAAGGTTCATGCTAATATGTCAAAGGGCTTCCATGAGAAGCTTCTCAAGTTCGCAACAGGAATCGGAATGGGTGGACTTGGGTACCTTGAGGTACTTGAAGACGGAAGCTACAAGGGACCTATTGATAAGTTTATCCCTGATGAACTTAAAGAGGAATTTAAGACAATCGCAGGACTTAGCACAGGCGATACAATTTTCTTTATGGCTGATAAGGAAGAAAGAGCAGCATTTTTTGCAGGTCAGATTCGTACGGAACTTGGAACAAAGCTTGATTTAATTGAGAAGAACGCATACAGATTCTGTTATGTAAATGACTTCCCAATGTTTGAAAAAGATCCTGAGACCAAGAAAATCGGATTTACACATAATCCATTCTCAATGCCACAGGGTGGACTTGAAGCACTTAATACCAAAGATCCTCTCGATATTCTCGCATACCAGTATGATATCGTATGTAACGGTGTAGAATTATCATCAGGAGCAGTCCGTAACCACGATATGCAGATAATGGTTAAAGCATTTGAAATCGCAGGCTATGATGAGGAAGTATTAAAGGCAAAATTCGGTGCATTATACAATGCATTCCAGTTCGGTGCACCACCACATGCAGGAATGGCTCCTGGTGTTGACCGTATGATTATGCTTCTCAGAAATGAAGAAAATATCCGTGAAGTAATAGCATTCCCAATGAGCGGAACCGCACAGGACCTTATGTGTGGAGCACCTAACGAAGTAACAGAGCAGCAGCTCAGAGAAGTTCATATTAAAGTAAGAGATTAATTTGAGGTAAAAGAATGGCAAATGTTATTAGCGATGAAACAATAGAATATGTCGGTATACTTGCTAAACTTGAATTGTCTGATGAAGATAAGGAAAATGCCAAGAAGGATATGGCAAGTATGCTTGATTACATTGACAAACTCGGAGAACTTGATACAACGGGTGTTGAGCCTATGTCCCATATTTTCCCTGTCTCAAATGTAATGAGAGAAGACGAGATAACTAACGGAGACGGAAGCGAAGCCACACTTCGTAACGCTCCGGAACGCAACGACGAGGCATTTATTGTGCCTAAGACAGTAGAATAGAAAGGAGGAGCAACATGAGTTTACTTGATTTAACGGCAGTAGAACTTTCCAAGGAAATCAAAGCAGGTAAAGTAACGGCTGTGGAAGCAATGCAGGCGGTTCTTGATAAAATCGATGAGAGAGAAGACACACTTAACTGCTACGTTACCATAGATAAAGAAAAAGCATTGGATGAAGCAAAGAAAGTGCAGAAAGAAATTGAAGAAGGCAGACTTACAGGACCGCTTGCAGGCGTGCCTGTAGCAATTAAGGACAATATGTGTACCGAAGATATGCTTACAACCTGTTCTTCAAAAATACTTTCTAATTTTGTTCCTTCTTTTTCGGCTGAAGCAGTTAATAAATTAAAAGAAGCAGGTGCGGTAATTATCGGTAAGACTAACATGGATGAATTTGCCATGGGTTCTACCACAGAGACTTCTGCTTTTGGAATTACCAAAAACCCTCATAATGAGGAACATGTACCGGGAGGCTCATCAGGCGGTTCGGCAGCAGCGGTAGCGGCAGAGGAATGTTTCTTTGCACTGGGTTCGGACACAGGTGGGTCAATAAGACAGCCGGCATCATACTGCGGTGTTGTCGGAATGAAACCAACCTACGGAACCGTGTCAAGATACGGTCTTATCGCATACGGTTCGTCACTTGACCAGATTGGACCTCTTTGTAAGGATGTTACGGACTGCGCAACAATTATGGAAGTAATAGCAGGCCATGACAAGAAGGATTCCACATCTATGAAGAGGGATGACCTTGATTTTACATCTGCACTTACAGATGATGTAAAAGGAATGAAAATCGGTATTCCAAGAACTTATTTCGGAGAAGGACTTGACCCTGAAGTAAAAGAAGCCGTCCTTAATGTTGCAAAGACATTAGAAGCAAAGGGCGCAGTCGTTGAAGAATTTGACTTAGATTTAGTAGATTACGCAATTCCTACCTATTACACCATAGCAGCCGCAGAAGCAAGTTCTAACCTTGAGAGATTTGACGGTGTAAAATACGGATACAGGGCAAAAGATTATGACGACCTTCACAGCATGTATAAAAGAACACGTTCTGAAGGCTTTGGCACCGAGGTTAAGAGAAGAATTTTACTCGGCTCATTCGTATTAAGTTCGGGATATTATGACGCATATTATCTTAAAGCGTTAAGAGTAAAAGCTCTTATTAAGAAAGCTTTTGATGACGCCTTTGAAAAATATGACCTTTTAATCGGACCTGTGGCACCTACCACAGCACCAAAGATTGGTTCTTCTTTATCAGACCCAATTAAGATGTATCTCGGTGATATATATACAATTTCTTTGAATCTTGCAGGACTTCCTGGACTCAGCGTACCATGCGGAAAAGATTCCGACGGACTCCCTATCGGAGTACAGTTTATCGGAGACTGCTTTAAGGAAAAGAATCTTATTCGTGCCGGTTTCGCTTACGAACAGGCAAGAGGAAAGTTTGAATAGGAGGAGCGGATTATGGCAAAAGAATATGAAACCGTTATCGGACTTGAAGTTCATGTAGAACTTGCAACCAAAACAAAAATTTTCTGCGGATGCTCCACAGCTTTTGGCGGAGCACCTAATACACATACATGTCCTGTCTGCACAGGTATGCCGGGCTCACTTCCTGTTCTTAATAAAAAGGTTGTAGAGTATGCTGCAGCGGTAGGACTTGCAACCAACTGTAACATTACAAAGGACTGTAAGTTTGACAGAAAGAATTATTTTTACCCTGATAACCCACAGAACTATCAGATTTCGCAGTTATATCTTCCTATATGCAGGGACGGACACGTTGATATTGAACTTGAAGACGGAACCGTTAAGCCTATAAGAATCCATGAGATTCATATGGAGGAGGATGCAGGTAAGCTGGTACATGATGACTGGTCGGGAGAATCCCTTGTAGATTTTAACCGTTCGGGCGTACCTCTTATCGAAATCGTATCGGAACCTGATATGAGAAGTGCCAAAGAGGTAATCGCATATCTTGAAAAATTAAGACTTATAATCCAGTATCTCGGTGCGTCTGACTGTAAATTACAGGAAGGCTCAATGAGAGCCGATGTCAATCTTTCCGTAAGGGAAGTGGGAGCAACAGAATTCGGAACAAGAACCGAGACAAAGAACCTTAATTCCTTCAGTGCCATTGAAAGGGCAATAGAAGCCGAAAAGAACAGACAGATTGATTTGATTGAATCAGGTGAAAAGGTAGTTCAGGAAACAAGACGTTGGAATGACGATAAAGAGTATTCCTATGCAATGCGTTCAAAAGAAGATGCACAGGATTACAGATATTTCCCTGACCCTGACCTTGTTCCTATACACATCAGTGATGAGTGGCTTGAAGAGATAAGAAGCAGACAGCCTGAATTTAAGACTGAAAAGATGAAACGATACAAAGAAGAATTCGGTATCCCTGATTATGATATTGAAATTCTCACAGATTCAAAGAAACTTGCGGATATTTTTGAGCAGACAACAGCTATCTGCAATAATCCTAAGAAGGTTTCCAACTGGCTTATGGTTGAGACCATGAGAATCATCAAAGAAAAATCAATGGATGTATCTGATATCAGCTTTTCACCTGCTAATCTTGCAGCACTTATTAAATTAACCGATGACGGAAGCATCAACAGCTCTGTAGCCAAAGAAGTATTTGAAAAAATATTTGACGAGGACATTGACCCTGTTAAGTATGTTGAAGAAAACGGACTTAAGCAGGTTAATGACGAAGGCGCATTGAAAAAGACTGTTGAAGATGTTATTGCAGCTAATCCACAGTCTGTAGAAGATTACAGAAACGGTAAGGAAAAAGCAATAGGCTTCCTTGTAGGACAGACTATGAAAGCCATGAAAGGCAAGGCTAATCCTGCCATGGTTAATGAGATGCTTAAAGAACTTTTAAAATAATTCAGAAAGGCGGACTGACAACATGAACGAAAAGATTAAAGAATACAAACTTGATAATATCGTGATGGGAATTTTATCGGCAGTAGTAGGTGTGATACTTGTTATTTTTCCGGGAACCACACTTAGAATGATAGGTTATCTTGTAAGTGCTGCATTATTCCTTATGGGAATTGTTTCAATTATAATCTATATGAGAAGAAAAACTGAAGATAACTTTATGAAAAACGATTTCTTAAAAGGACTGGTGGCGATTACACTGGGTGTATGCACTATTCTTAAAGTTGAACTTGTTATTTCACTTCTTCCGCTCATATTAGGAATTATTATAATAATCAGCGGATGCAGCAAACTTCAGGAAACTATTGATATGGCAAGGGTCAAAAGCCCAAGCTGGCTTATACTTCTGATTACGGCAATCATTAATATAGCCCTTGGCGTACTTGTTGTATGCAATCCGTTCAATACTATGAAATTACTCGTAACCATCATAGGAATAGGAATGATATTCGGTGGTGTAACCGATGTCTTTATTACACTTCATATCGCAAAGAAAATGGGTGGAAAAGATAAAGATATCATTGACGTAAATTATGAGGAAAAACTGTAATAAATAAAAGCAGATGGCGGGACAGCCGGTTAATACGGCTGCCCTGCTTTTTTATTGAAAATATTGAGAAAAACTCTCATTAAATTTCTAAAAAACAGTTGACAAATAAATTAATAATGATATTATGAACATATGAACAGTAGTTCATATGTTCAAGTTTTCTAAAAGGAAGTGAAATTATGGCAATTAATGATGTTGAGTGTTGTGAAGCGGTGCATATACATTCAGATGTACTGGAGAAGATTAATATGGAAATGCCGGACGAAGATGAGCTCTATGATCTGGCAGAACTTTTTAAAGTATTCGGTGACTCAACGAGAATCAGAATTTTGTATGTTCTGTTTGAATCGGAAGCATGTGTATGTGATATAGCAACGGCACTTAATATGAATCAGTCGGCTATTTCACATCAGCTTAGGATACTTAAGCAGAATAGACTTGTTTCCAGCAGACGTGACGGTAAATCAGTTATCTACAGTCTGGCTGACGAACATGTAAGGCTTATTATCGGTCAGGGAAGAGACCATCTTGAAGAAGAAAACAAATAAAAGATTTTTTGCGTAAGGAGACCATTATTATGAAGAAAAAATTTAAACTTATTGATTTGGATTGTGCAAACTGTGCAGCAAAGATGGAAGAAGCTATCAAGAAAATTTCAGGAGTTAAAGACGCAAGCGTAAGCTTTATGACACAGAAACTTGTTCTTGAAGCAGATGATGACAAGTTTGATGATATTATGAAAGAAGTTGTGGCAGTTTGTGCCAAGGTAGAACCTGACTGCAAGATTGAATGTTAAGAAAGGGCTGACTATATATGAGCAGCAAGCAGAAAAAGACACTTGTAAGAATTATAGTGTCATTTGTAATATTTGTTCCGCTTTTTGTACTGGAACATCTTGGGGTATTTGATAAATTACCTAACGAATGGATTCTTGGCGGAATTTACTTAATACCATATATTATAATCGGTTACGACATAATTATTAAAGCGGCGAAAAATATCAGCCACGGACAGGTATTTGATGAGAATTTCCTTATGATGATTGCCACATTCGGAGCATTCGGAGTAAAGGAATTTGCAGAAGCCGTAGCGGTAATGCTTTTCTATCAGGTAGGTGAACTTTTTCAGGGATATGCAGTTGGCAAATCCCGTCAGTCTATATCAGAGATGATGGACATATGTCCTGAATATGCCAATATAGAAGAAAACGGTGAGTTAAAGCAGGTTGATCCGGATGATGTTGAAATCGGCAGTATCATCGTTATTAAACCGGGCGAAAAAGTTCCTCTTGACGGAGTGATTATAGAAGGAAATTCCATGCTGGATACAGCAGCACTTACGGGAGAATCTGTTCCTAGAAGTGCCAAAGCCGGTGATGAAATTGTCAGCGGATGCGTAAACGGCAGCGGAACACTTAAAGTAAAGACAACAAAGGCTTTTGAGGATTCAACGGTAGCTAAGATTCTTGAACTTGTGGAAAATGCAAGTTCCAAGAAAGCAAGAGTTGAAAACTTCATTACAAGATTTGCAAAATATTACACACCTGTTGTTACAATAGCGGCGGTTATAATTGCAATCATCCCATCCATAATAACAGGAAACTGGGGTGACTGGATAACAAGAGCCTGCATCTTTCTTGTAATTTCATGTCCTTGTGCCCTTGTAATATCGGTTCCTCTCGGATTTTTCAGCGGAATCGGTTCGGCATCAAGAATCGGTGTACTTGTAAAGGGAAGCAATTTCCTTGAGGCTGTTGCAGAAGTAACAACCATTGTAATGGACAAAACAGGAACACTTACCAAAGGCGAATTTAAGGTATCGGAAATTGTACCTTCAGGAGTATCAGAGGAAAGACTTCTTGAAATTGCGGCATACGGCGAAAGCTTTTCAACACATCCGATAGCGGCATCTATTAAAGAAGCTTATGACAATAAGATTGATACAGACAGAATTAAAGATGTTAAAGAAATTTCCGGACACGGCGTGGAACTTTTATTTGACGGCAAAGAAACCCTTGTCGGCAACGGTAAACTTTTAAAAGCCCACAATATTTCGTATGAAGAACATGAATGTGGCGGAACAGTTGTATACGTTGCGTATGACAACACTTTTGCAGGAGCAATAGTAATTTCCGATACTATCAAAGACGGTGCAAAAGAAGCTGTAGCGGATATGAAGAAGGTAGGCGTAAAGAATGTTGTTATGCTTACCGGAGACAGAAAAAAGGCAGCAGAAGAAGCAGCGGGAGAACTTGGTATCGACACAGTATATTCAGAACTTCTGCCATCTGATAAAGTACAGAAAGTAGAAGAACTTTTAGCTGCAAAAACAGGCAAAGAAAAAGTTGCCTTTGTGGGTGACGGAATCAATGATGCACCTGTTCTTACCAGAGCAGACGTCGGTATTGCCATGGGCAGCATGGGAAGTGATGCCGCAATAGAGGCAGCAGACATTGTATTAATGGATGATGATGTAAGAAAGATTGCATCAACGGTTAAAATAGCACGAAAGACATTAGGTGTTGTTAAGCAGAACATAGTATTTGCTCTGGCAGTCAAGCTTATCGTATTAATACTTGGCGCACTTGGCGTTGCCAATATGTGGGAAGCTGTTTTTGCGGATGTCGGTGTTTCGGTAATAGCAATTCTGAACTCTATGAGAGTTCTAAAAAAATAAAAGAGCTGAAAGGCTCTTTTATTTAAAACATAAGGTTAGTTACAACTAACAAAAGGAGGATAACATGTTTTTGGAAATTAAAGGAATAAGAAAATCTTACGGTACTGAAGAAAACCGTGTTGAGGTTTTGAAAGGAATTGACTTAGAGGTAGAAAAAGGTCAGATTTGCGTACTCCTCGGACAGTCAGGTTCAGGAAAATCAACACTGCTTAACATAATCGGAGGCATTGATAATGCTGACAGCGGATATGTCTCAATCAACGGAGAAAAGACAGAGGATATGGATGAGAAGAAACTGACTCTTTACAGAAGAAAACATCTCGGATATGTATTCCAGATGTATAATCTCATCCCTAACCTCAATGTGAAAGAAAATATAGAGGTAGGTGCTTACCTTAGCGATAATCCTTTGGATATTGATGACCTTTTAAAAACACTTGGCTTATATGAACACAGACATAAATTACCTAACCAGTTATCCGGAGGACAGCAGCAGAGAGTTTCTATAGGAAGGGCGATAGTTAAAAATCCCGATATCCTCCTTTGCGACGAACCTACTGGAGCACTTGATTACAATACATCTAAGGAAATCTTAAAACTTATAGAAGAAATCAATCATAAATACAACAATACGGTACTCATGGTAACACATAATGATGCCATCAAAAATATGGCTGATGTTGTAATTAAGTTAAAAGACGGAGAAATCAGAAAACGTTACGAAAATACAGAGAAAATCTCCGCATCAGAGCTTGAATGGTAAGGAGGCAGCCATGAAAAATCCACTTAACAAACGTATTTTTTCGGAAATCAAGTACGATAAAGGAAGATACATAGCCATTTTTCTTTTCCTTATACTTGCCATAGGCTTTATATCAGGTTTTATTATTGCTGACAGCAGTATGATAGAAGAAATCAATAAGAGTGATGAAAAGTACAATATAGAAAACGGTAATTTTGAGATTTATAGTGAAGTAACTCCTGAAATCAGGAAAATAGCAGATGACGAGAAAATTACCCTTTACGAGAATTTTTACATTGAAGAAGCTGTTTTAAAGAAAAACCAGACTGAAAGCACAAGTAAATTAAGAGTATTCAAAAACCGTGAGGAAGTAAATACTGTATGTATTATGAAGGGAAGCCTTCCTGACGGCAAAGATGAAATCGCAATAGACAGAATGTACGCCGATAACAATGACCTTAAAGTAGGAGACGTCATAACCGTAGGAAATTATGAATACAAAATAACAGGACTTGTGGCACTTCCGGATTATCTTGCTCTTTTCTCAGATAATACCGATTCAATGTTTGACTCAATCAAATTCGGTGTGGCAATAGTAACAACGGAAGGTTTTGAAAGAAATGACGATGCGGTTATACACTATGATTATTCATGGAAATACAGCAGCGAGCCTAAAGATGAGAAACAAGAAAAAGAATGGGCAGATAATTTCTCACTTGAACTCAGTAAAACAACCACTCTTGCAAAGTACATTCCAAAGTATACCAATCAGGCAATTATGTTCACAAGAGATGATATGGGTGGAGACAAGGTGCTTGTGGAATTCCTTTTGTATATTGTAATTGCCATTATCGCATTCATCTTTGCGGTAACAATAAGCAACACAATAGCATCTGAAGCCACAGTAATAGGAACACTCAGGGCATCAGGTTACAAACGAAGTGAAATAGTAATTCATTACATGGCAGGACCGCTTATTGTTACAGGTGTTGCGGCGATAATCGGTAATGTTCTTGGTTATACCGTATTTAAAAAACTTATGGCAGATATGTATTACGGAAGTTACAGTCTTCCTACATATCATACATTGTGGAGCCCTGAAGCATTTATAAAGACAACGGTTATTCCGCTTATTATGATGCTTGTAATTAATTTTGTTATTCTGAGTTACAAATTAAGACTTAAACCGTTAAGATTTATAAGAAATGACCTCTCTTCAAGGAAGAGAAAGAAAGCCGTTAAGCTTCCGCATTACAAATTCCTTACAAGATTTAAAATCAGGGTTATCTTCCAGAATATGTCAGGATATGTAATGATGTTTGTGGGAATTATTTTTGCAAATGTACTCCTTATGTTCGGAATGATGATGACACCTTTGTTAAACAAATACGAGGATGACGTAATCAATAATAAACTTGCTGAATATCAGTATGTACTTAAGGCAATGCAGCCAACAGAAACGGAAGGTGCAGAAAAATACCTTGCAACATCTTTGATTACAGACAATGACAGCGAAGAAGAAATAACTGTATACGGAATCGGTGAAAACAGTAATTATGTCAAAATTGATATAGAAGACGGGGTACTTATTTCCGAAGGTTATCACGAGAAATACGGAGTAGATAAAGGCGATACAATTACCCTTGTTGAAAAGTATACGGGTACGAAACACAGTTTCAAGGTAAAAGGATATTACAACTACCCGGCAGCTTTATCGGTATTCGTACCTGAAAAAGAATTCTGCGCGGAATTTAATATACCGGATGGCGCATTTAACGGATATTTCTCCGACAAAGAGATAACCGATATCGACGAAAAATACATTGCAACAAAAATAACGGAAGAAGACCTGACAAAAATGAGCAGACAGCTTGAAAGATCAATGGGTTCAATGTTCTATATGTTTTATGGATTTGCAATAATATTATTTATGATTATGATTTACATTCTCGCTAAAGTGGTTATCGAGAAAAACAGTAATTCCATCTCAATGGTTAAAATACTGGGCTACAATAACAGTGAGATAAGAAAGCTTTATATGACGTCAACTACGATAATGGTTGCGCTTTGTCTGGCATTATCATTACCTGTTTCATATCTGATTATAAATAAATTGTATTATTACTTTATGGCAGACATGACGGGATGGCTTACCTTCTATATCAAGCCTGGCATATACTGGCAGATGTTCCTCATCGGAATGGCAAGTTATTTTGTGGTAGAGCTTATTTTAAGCAGAAAAATCAGAAAGATACCTATGAGTGACGCACTTAAGAATGTGGAATAAATTCCCCAGAGCATTAATTTAATAAATCCCACCTCTGAAAACGGAGGTGGGATTTTAACTTATAAGAAATTTTAATTGACATATATGGAGTATTATGTAAAAATGTGTCTAAGAGAATATGAGGGTAAACTTATAGAAATATAAGGACACAAAATTAGGGGTCTAAGGTAATTTAATATGCTATGATAGCCCGATTGCAACAATTAGATATAATTGTTGCTTTTTTTATACCAAAATACCTTCATGTATTCTAAAGAAAAATTATATGGAGGAACCATTATGAAGAAAAAAATAGTCATAACAGTAAGCGCAGTCATAATAATCGCAATAGCATTATTTTTATTCCTTAACATTAGAGGAAATATTAAAGTGGAGAAAGGAACAATAAGAATAACGAAATTAGATGAGGCGAATTTCGGAAATGTAGATAATCTTAAAGAAACATATGAGAGTTTACAGGATGATTCTTTGGTACAAAAAATACGAAAAAATGATATTTTTAAGAGTGACAGTATAGGTGATTATATTCTTGTGGGAGTATCCCTTGATATTAAAAACAACAGTATATTCAATGCGTCAGAAATCTCGGGATATCTTGTCCTTGATGATGCTGATTCGCCAATCATATATAAGGAAGGTTCGATAGAGGTTGAAAAAGTAAAGGGATATGGAAAAGATAATGTTTTTTTAATGAGTCTGGTTTTGTATAAAGGCGATATGACAGATGATGAGATTATAGAATATATAAAAAATCTTGACATTGAAATTTATTATAGGAACCGTGTCTTAACACATATAAATAAAAACATTAAATTATCTGATTATGATATGGATGTTATATTCACAGATTCGGAAGAGTAGGAGGATATGATATTCATGAAGGACGATTTGTGTATATTATCGGGTCAGAAAATAAATAAAGTATATAAAAGCGGTAATGAAGAAATTAATATATATAATAATTTTAATTTTAATCTGAACAAATCCGAAAAAGTTGCAATACTGGGACCGTCAGGATGTGGAAAAAGTACACTTCTGAATATTTTAAGCGGTATAGATAAACCTGATTCCGGAAAAGTTATTTATAAAGGGAAAAATATTTTCGAGCTTTCTGACAACGAAATGAGTGAAATCAGGATTAATAATTTTGGCTTTATATTTCAGGATTTTCATCTTATACCAACATTATCTGTAATTGATAACATTCTCATACCACTGGTGGGAGCGAGGAAAGAGTATCAGCTTGATGATGTTATTAACCTATGTGAAAGATTAGGACTGGAAAACCGTTTATACCATCTTCCTCATCAATTATCAGGGGGAGAGAAACAAAGAGTATCTATTGCACGTGCATTGGTAAACCATCCGGATGTCATTTTTTCAGATGAGGCAACCGGTAACTTGGATTATAAAAACAGTATTCAGGTTATGGATATGCTTGTGACCTGCTGTAGTGAATATGAAGCATCTTTGGTGTTTGTAACACATGATAATAGTCTTATACATTATGCAGACAGGACAGTGAATATTAATTCGGAGGCTGATAATGCATAATACCAATATATTTAAGTTAATGTATAAGGCAATCCGGAAAAAAACAAAGATTAGTATGCTGCTTGTCATAATCACATGTGTATGTATGACATTTGCAAGTCTGTACTGGTCATTTTTTGAAATAAAAAAATACAGTGATATAAAGACCGGAAAAGAATTATACGGCAAATACGACTTTCAAATGGCGGAGATTTCTAAATCTAATGTAGAAAAAATCACAGAAGAAAATTGCGTGGATGAATCCTGTGTGTACACTCTGGAATTTGATTCTGTGAATAAGTTGTATAAGTACAGAGTTAAAAGTGATTTTTTTGAACTAATGAATGTAAAACTCAAGGAAGGGCGGATACCTCAGAATGAAAATGAGGTATTATGCGAAGAAAAGTTTTTGTATAAGCAGGGGCTTGAGTTTAAAAATGACGGTACTACCAAAATAAAAATCGACGAAAAAAGTTATACTGTTACCGGCATTGTTTATATAAATATGCCTGATGTAACGACATATACATATATTCCGTCTTTATTTTATTATTATAATGAAAACGTTGATTATGGCAGGTATAGCATTGCCTGTACTTCAATACACGAAAAATACGTTAATGATGCAGAAAAACTGAAACAAAAATACCATGTAAGTGATTCGGATTTTATATATAACACCAATCTGTTTACTTATGCGGAGATTAACGAGACAGGAGAATCCACTAATGTTTTTTCTTCTTTAAAATATATTATTCTGGGACTGATGATTTTTCTGTTTATTGTAATAATTTTTAATATAGTTTTTATTATAGGAAAAAGGATTAAATCAGACCTGGCAATATTCCGTTCGTTGGGAATTAAAGCAACTGTATTACGGATGAATTTTACGAAAATCATTATGAAACTTGTGATAACGGGTATGATTTCAGGAACATTAATATCCGGTATCTGTTCCGGCATTTTTGTTAACAGTATAGCAAAAGGATTTTATGTCCGGAGGCTGTTTTGCCAGATAATTATATTGGATATAGCGGTTATTTTTATCGTAGGTCTGCTGACATATAATATATCAAGGAACATTGTCAGGGGAAGCATATATAAATCTGTAGCTAACAGTTCTGATATCAGTGAAAAAACAGTACAGAAAAGCAGACTTTATAAGAAAAAAATGCCATTCGTAAGGATAGCAAAAATAAATATGTCATCACATAGGAAGAAAAACATATTGTCTGTTCTGGTTATTGTGCTGGCATTTACTGCAATTACATTATTCAGGGTGTTCTCTGTCTATTTATTTGGATATGAAGAAAATGATGATTATGAATACAAAATTAATTATGAATATTCAGATGTTGAATCCATAATGTATGGCTCAGATGAAATACAGAAAATGTATGATGATATGGTTGCACAGCCTTCTCTGTTTGATATATGTCCGGTATATTTTTCCAATGTAATTGTTGAAGTTGATAAAAACGATGTTTCTGAAAAATATAAAGAGTATTATTCAAAGCTGTCAAATGAAAATTATTTAAAATTTTATGTTAATAAATACGGAACATACTCGGATAATTTTATTTTTGTAGGCGTTGACGAAGAAATATATAAAAAAATATATGACGGAACATTTAAAAATATTTCTGATGACGAGTGTATTGTTATCGAAAATGTGACATCCCCAAATAACACAGGATTTGCCAACGGGTTAAAAAAAGGAACGAAAATCCAATATGATCTTGTCAGTACAACAGATATGTCAAAATATTATCTGACTGTGGCTGACAGTATTCCGGATATAAAAATACAGATTCCGGATTCCTATTACAGATGTGTGATTCTGGTTAATATGAATACATTCAGAAAACTGGAATTTTACAGATATCCGCAAATGATACTTTTTAATAATCTTAGTAACGATGATGAAAAAATATATGAATTTTTTAAAGGAATAAATGACATAGACGTTGTAAACATTCATGAAAAAAATCATGACGTACAACTAAGACAATTAGTTATGAATATTTTTGCTTATACGCTTTTTGCTATCCTTGTTGTGCTTTTATCATTGAACACATTAATTTCGCTGTATGATAAATTTGATACCAATAAGAATATTTTTGCCATGCTTAAAGCAACCGGAATAAAAAATAATAAAATATGCCTGATTCAGTTGTATGAAAATACAAGAACCGTTATTTTATCTCTGATATTGGGCAGCGGATTTTCATATGCAGCCAGCTTCATTGTGTATTTGTATACGAAGAAGAATTTATACAGCTATATTTTAAATTCACAATTAAAGACGTAATACCGGCAGTCACGATAATTTTAATAATATATGCACTTGCATTTGTACCTTCAATAATCAGTATTAAAAAGATTAATGTGACGAAGAACCTGCAGACTAACCGGTAATGAAAAACCTTGGGAAACCGTTAATACGATTTTCCAAGGTTTTTATATTATTTCTCTTCAAGTTTATCAAAGATATATCCGAGAACGGGAGCCATGCCTACAAATTCACAGCCGTAAGAGTATTCATCATCCTCTAATGCTTCGCAACGGATAATTTTAACAACGCTGTAAAGGATGGAATCCTCATCATCAAAGGTAAGTGCGGCATTAAAATAATAATTCATTGGAAGAATGCTTTTTGTAATAAAACCGATACCAGACCTAGAAACATCCTTAACTTCAATAGGCGAGTCGATTTTAATCATATCCGCATTCTGGTCAAAAATATTGGATACAACAAGGTTAAGCTTGACCTTAACCCTTCTGTGACGTCTTTTATCAACCATATGTATTTCCTCCCGGTAACATTCTATACTTAAGATTATAACCTATATCGGTCATAAAACAATACTTATTTTATTTATTTTAGTAGGTATTGACGTTGACTTTATAAAACTTGGTGTACTATAATCGTACTGTAAAAAATTGCATAAATATATGGAGGACAATAACATGCAGGAATATAAGCCTTTTAAAGAGGGTAAAGTACGAGAAGTATATGATAACGGTGACAGCCTTATAATGGTTGCAACAGACAGAATATCAGCCTTCGATAACATTCTTAAAAACAAGATAACAGATAAGGGTGCCATATTAACTCAGATGTCTAAGTTCTGGTTTGATTTTACAAAAGATATAGTACCTAATCATATGATATCGGTTGATAATAAGGATATGCCTGAATTTTTCCAGAAGGATGAATTTAAAGGCAACAGCATGATGTGCAAGAAGTTAGAGATGCTCCCTATCGAATGTATCGTAAGAGGATACATTACAGGAAGCGGTTGGGCAAGCTACAAGGAGAACGGAACCGTTTGCGGAATTAAGCTTCCTGAAGGACTTAAGGAATCAGACAAGCTTCCTGAACCTATATATACTCCAAGTACCAAGGCAGAGATAGGACTCCATGATGAGAATATATCATACGAGCAGAGTGTAGAAGTTCTTAAGAAAATTTATCCTGAAAAGGGTGAAGAGTATGCAGCTAAGATTAAGGAATACACAATCGCTTTATATAAGAAATGTGCAGATTATGCTTTGAGCAAAGGAATTATCATTGCCGATACTAAATTTGAATTCGGTCTTAACGAAAAGGGTGAAGTTGTTGTCGGTGACGAAATGCTCACACCTGACAGCTCAAGATTCTGGCCTCTTGAAGGATATGAAGCTGGCAAATCACAGCCATCATATGATAAGCAGTTTGTAAGAGACTGGCTTAAAGCTAATCCTGACAATGACCTTCTTCTTCCAGAAGAAGTTGTTACAAAGACTGTTGATAAATACAAAGAGGCATTTGCATTACTTACAGGCAAAGAATTTAATATCTGATACCTGGAGGTATAAATATGATAGAAACAATTAAGTCAGACAATATTGAAGAAAGTGGAGTGCATGAAGAGTGCGGTGTATTCGGTGCTTACGATTTTGACGGCAATGATGTTGCCACAACAATATACTACGGACTGTTCGCGTTGCAGCACAGAGGACAGGAAAGCTGTGGTATAGCGGTAAGCGACACGGAAGGACCTAAAGGAATTGTTAATTCCAGAAAAGATATGGGATTGGCAAGCGAAGTTTTTGATGCAGAATCACTTGAAAAATTAAAAGGAAACATTGGTGTAGGACATGTAAGATATTCTACGGCAGGAAGCAGCTGCAGGGAAAATGCCCAGCCACTTGTTCTTAATTATGTTAAAGGAACATTGGCACTCGCTCATAACGGCAACCTTATAAATGCTCCTGAACTCAGGGATGAACTTTCATACACAGGTGCGATTTTCCAGACAACCATAGATTCAGAGGTAATCGCATATTACATAGCAAGGGAACGTCTCAAGACCTCAAGCGTTGAAGAGGCGGTTGCCAATGCCATGAAAAAAATAAAAGGTGCATATTCCCTTGTAGTAATGAGTCCCCGTAAATTAATTGCGGCAAGGGATGTTTTCGGCTTTAAGCCGCTAAGCATCGGAAAAAGAGACAATGCATATTTTGTATCTTCAGAGACCTGTGCGTTTTCTGCCATCGGTGCAGAATTTGTAAGGGATGTGCTTCCGGGAGAAATAGTCACAATAACACCTGACGGTATAAGCTCAGATACTTCGGGATGTATTGAGAAATGTGCAAGATGTATTTTTGAATATATATATTTTGCAAGACCGGACAGCTATATTGACGGTGTAGGAGTATACAGCTCCCGTATCATGGCAGGACGTATACTTGCAAAGACCCACCCTGTAGAGGCTGATATAGTAGTAGGCGTACCTGAATCAGGTAACGTGGCTGCCCTTGGATATTCCATGGAATCGGGAATACCTTACGGAATTGCATTCATGAAAAACAGTTATGTAGGGCGTACATTTATTAAGCCTAAGCAGTCCCAGAGAGAGACCAGTGTTAAAATCAAACTCAATGTTTTAAAAGATGCGGTAAACGGTAAAAGAGTTATTATGATAGATGACTCCATCGTGCGAGGAACAACCTCGGCGAGAATAGTCAAGATGTTAAAAGATGCAGGTGCTACCGAAGTACATGTAAGGATAAGTTCACCTCCGTTTTTACATCCATGTTATTTTGGAACGGATATTCCGTCGGATGACCAGTTAATAGCACATGACCACACCGTAGACCAGATATGTAAATATATCGGGGCAGATTCACTGGGTTACCTTGATGTCACAAGATTAAGTGAACTCATAGACGGTAAGACCGATTATTGTGATGCCTGCTTTACCGGAAATTATCCTATAGAACCGCCGACAGAAGATATCCGTGGCGAATACGAAAAATAAAAGGAGATTTAAAATGGCAACTGACAGATATCAGACACCTTTGGCTGAAAGATATGCAAGTAAAGAAATGCAGTATATTTTTTCACCTGATAAAAAATTCAGAACATGGAGAGCACTCTGGATTGCTCTTGCAGAATCAGAAAAAGAACTTGGACTTAATATTACTGATGAGCAGATAGAAGAACTTAAAGCTCACAAGGACGATATTAATTACGAGGATGCAAAGGCAAGAGAAAAAATTGTAAGACATGATGTAATGTCACATGTATATGCTTACGGTTTACAGTGTCCTAAGGCAAAGGGAATTATCCATCTCGGAGCAACCTCATGTTATGTAGGCGATAATACCGACCTTATAATAATGACAGAGGGACTTAAACTTGTCCGCAAAAAACTTGTGAATGTAATCAACGAGCTTTCAAAATTTGCAGACGAATATAAGGCACTTCCTACTCTTGCATTTACGCATTTTCAGCCAGCACAGCCAACAACTGTAGGTAAAAGAGCAACTCTCTGGATGCAGGAACTTCTTCTAGACCTTGAAGACCTTAACCACGTTATTTCAACAATGAAGCTTCTCGGACAGAAGGGTACAACAGGAACACAGGCAAGTTTTATGGAGCTTTTTGAAGGCGACCAGGATAAAATACGCCGTCTTGATAAGATGATAGCCAATAAGATGGGATTTGAAGACACATATCCTGTTTCAGGCCAGACTTATTCAAGAAAAGTAGATACCAAGGTAGTAAATGTTCTTGCAGGTATCGCTGCAAGTGCCCACAAGTTTTCTAATGATATAAGACTTTTACAGCATTTAAAAGAAATCGAAGAGCCTTTTGAAAAGACTCAGATTGGTTCATCCGCAATGGCTTATAAGAGAAATCCTATGAGAAGCGAAAGAATAGCGAGTCTTGCTAATTTTGTTATGTCAGATGTCATGAACCCAGCAATCACAAGTGCCACACAGTGGTTTGAGAGAACCCTTGATGATTCGGCTAATAAGAGAATGTCTGTACCGGAAGCATTTCTTGCAGTAGACGGTATACTTGACCTTTATCTCAATGTCGTAGACGGACTTGTTGTATACGATAAGGTAATTTACAAACACATTATGGCAGAGCTTCCTTTTATGGCTACAGAAAATATTATGATGGATGCCGTTAAAGCCGGCGGGGACAGACAGGAACTCCACGAACGTATCAGAACACTTTCAATGGAAGCGGGCAGACGTGTCAAAGTGGAAGGTCTTGACAACAATCTCCTTGAACTTATTGCTGCCGACCCTGCATTTAACCTTACACTTGAGGATTTGCAGAAAAATATGGACCCTTCATTATACACAGGACGTTCAAAGTGGCAGGTTGAAGAATTCCTTTCGGAAGTTGTAAAACCTATCCTTGATGAATACAAAGATGAACTTGGTTTAACAGCGGAAATTAACTGTTAATATATCATTACAAAAGAGTTGCCGGTATCGGCAACTCTTTCTTTACATATTTAATAATTTAAGGTATACTATTCACGCAGTCTTTGTGAGACTGCAGTTATTTATATAAAATACGAGGAGGATCACACATGGTAAGAGCAATAGTTGGCGCTAACTGGGGTGATGAAGGCAAGGGCAAGATTACGGATATGCTTGCTGAACAGTCAGATATTATAGTAAGATTCCAGGGAGGAAGTAATGCCGGTCATACGATTATTAATGACTATGGTAAGTTTGCTTTACATTTACTTCCATCAGGCGTTTTTTATAATCATACAACAAGTGTAATCGGTAACGGTGTGGCACTTAACATACCATATCTTTTCAATGAGATTAAGTCACTTGAGGACAGAGGCGTACCAACACCTAAGATTCTTGTATCAGACAGAGCACAGATACTTATGCCATATCATGTTGATTTTGATACATATGAAGAAGAACGTCTTGGCGGTAAAGCATTTGGTTCGACTAAGTCGGGAATTGCACCATTTTACTCAGACAAGTATGCCAAGATTGGTTTTCAGGTAAGCGAATTATTCATGGATGAGGCAGACCTTCGTGAAAAGGTTGAGCGTGTTGTTGAATATAAGAACGTGCTCCTTAAGAACCTTTACAATAAGGAACCAATGAATCCTGATGATATATTCAATCTTTTAATGGAATATAAGGAAATGGTTGCTCCATATGTAGCAGATGTTTCACTTTTCCTTCACAATGCACTTAAAGAGGGTAAGACAGTCCTTCTTGAAGGACAGCTTGGTTCACTCAAGGACCCTGACCATGGTATTTACCCAATGGTAACATCTTCTTCAACACTTGCATCTTACGGTGCAATCGGTGCAGGTATTCCTGCTAAGGAGATTCAGGATGTCATTACCGTTGTTAAAGCATACTCTTCAGCAGTCGGTGCCGGAGCTTTCGTAAGTGAGATTTTCGGTGATGAAGCACAGGAATTAAGAGTACGTGGCGGAGACGGCGGAGAATTCGGTGCTACAACAGGCAGACCAAGAAGAATGGGCTGGTTTGATGCGGTTGCCACAAGATACGGATGCAGAATGCAGGGTGCAACAGAAGTAGCACTTACAGTTCTTGATGTACTCGGATATCTTGATGAGATTCCTATGTGCGTAGGATATGAAATTGACGGCGAAGTTATTAAGGACTTCCCTGTAACCTACAAGCTTGAAAAAGCTAAACCTGTACTTAAGAAATTTAAGGGCTGGAAATGTGATATCAGAGGAATTAAGAATTATGACGAGCTTCCTGCTGAATGTAAGGCATACATTGAAGCAATAGAGGAAGAAATCGGCGTACCTATTACAATGGTATCTAACGGTCCTAAGAGACACGATATTATCTACAGAACAAGCAAATTATCTAAATAAAATATAATGGTGGTTGTAAAAATCCCTCAAAGAAAATGGCTATGAGCTTTATCTGCCCCCTGTCTGTTTGACAGGGGGCAGATTATTGCACTCAATAGCCTTTTTTTATTGTTTTAAAGATGGATGGAATGGTGGAAGGTGGATTATTTATGGGGAAAAAGGTAAACTCTACCTAAACGGTGGGAAAGAGGCAGACGGGTAGAGAATTTCATGATAGAGAAAAGTAAAATTCTACCTAATCATATGAGATGAATGAAAAAGGTAGAGAGTTCCGCAGAATGGAAAATAGGATTTCTACCTGAATGGCTGGGACGGGCAAAAAGGGTAGAGAAGTCCATAACAGGAGGAAGAAAAACTCTACTCAAATGGCAGAGACAAGTAAAAAGGGTAGAAAATTTCACAGAAGGGAAAGCAAAACTCTACCTAAACGGAGAGAAAAAGCAGAAAAGGTAGAAAAATTTATAACAGAGAAAATTAAATCTCTACCTGAGCGGCTGAGACAAGCAAAAATGGTAGAAAAAGTTGTAACAGAGAAAATCAAAATTCTACCAAAATGGCAGAGAGAAGCAAAAGGGGTAGAAATTTCCATAAAAGAAAATACAAAATTCTACCAAAATAGCAAAGAGAAGCAGAAAGGGTAGAGAATTTCGCAGAAGGAAAAATCAAATCTCTACCTAAACGGTGGGAAAGTGGAAGAAGGGTAGAGAATCCAATCCCCACAGCCTCTAACAATTCTCAAAATTATTTATCGGCAGAATCGTCGCTCTTATCAGAGATGCTTTTTTCAGAAGTATCATCTTCCTCCGAATCCATAAACTGGTTCCTTGTAGCAAGCTTATGAAACATCATGAAAATATATATCCAGACAGGAACGACAATAGTACAGAGCATTGATATTTTAAGTGCAGCACCGGCACTCTTGTGCTGGATTATTGCAAGTACAAGGGAAGTTATATACATTCCGACCAAAAGCACTATACATATAATTGCCATTACTCTGACGGCAGTAGATTTCTTTTTCATATATTAACCTCGTCATCTGATATTATAAGATGATTTTAGCAGAAAATAAGAAAAATGTATAGATAGGTAAATATTCTTTACATAATATGGAAGGTATGGTAACATATTTGTATAAAATTAAGTGCAATTAATGTATTTATTAGTACATAAGGAGGGCTGAGTATGAAAAATAAGAAAACCTTTATACCCATAATAATAACCGTAATAATCGTTGCAGCTGTGTTGTTTTTGATTTATAAGCTTCCGATAAAGGATACCGGAGATATAAATCTTGACGGAGATATAAAAGTTATTGAGTTCATAAGTAAAGTTAAATATATTGATGGCAAAGCGTATCCTGATGATGATACGAAAATATATTATTTTGCTGAGGACAGCGAAGAAGCAAAGCAAATCAGGGAAATGATATCGGAATATAAGCTGCATCGTCGTTCAAAGTTTTATAAAAATAAGTATGGCGATTCGGACGGAGAATATAGTATAGCTGTTAAGTTTGATTCTGTGGATATTACATTGTGTGAAAGCGGTTCAATTATAATTGATAATAAGTATTACACCACCAACCGCTTTGGAGAGGGAAAGAATGAGCTGCAGAATAAAGTATATGAATTCCTTAAAACACAGAAGGATGGAGTGATAATACCGTAAAAAACATTTTCCCCCATTTGACTAAATTAAAAGATTGTTATATAATTTCATAATAATACAAAAGTTTTAGGAGAACGAATATGACATTATTAGAACAGTGGAGAGAAATGGCCTATGATGACAAGAAAAGTCCTCAGGCACAGCAGATGTTTTGGGCTAATTATTTCAACTTAGAGAAAGGTGTATATGCAAGCCTTCTTAAATCATATGGTGAACCTGTAAAGGGTACAGTTAAGGAACTGGCAGAGAAATATAACTTTGATATAATGACTATGGTTGGCTTCCTTGATGGAATCAATGACAGCCTCAAGAATCCTAATCCGATTGAGACAATGGATGAGAATACAGAAGTAAATCTTGATTATGATTTGGAAACTCTCTATAAGAATATGGTTGATGCAAGAGCCGATTGGCTTTATGAACTTCCTGAATGGGACGAGTTAATTGATTCCAAGAGAAGAAAGGAACTCTATAAAGAACAGAAGCTTTCAACAACAGTTGTTAAGGGACCTAAGATTTCAAGAAATGATCCATGTCCTTGCGGAAGCGGACTTAAATATAAGAAATGCTGCGGTAAGAACGCATAATTTTGTAAACAATCGTGTAGCGTAAAGCGTAAATCCAGATGGATTTACGCTTTATTTTTTTGCAAAGAAGGAGGAAAAAAATATGCAAAAAGATAATACAGACAAAATGGCAACTATGAAAATCAGCAAATTGATGATTACAATGGGAATTCCCATGATTCTGTCAATGATGCTGCAGGCGGTGTACAATATTGTGGACAGTGCCTTTGTAGGAAGAATAAAAGGAACGGGAGAAGCGGCGCTTAACGCACTTACGTTAGCTTTTCCCGTACAGATGCTGATTGTCGCCGTGGGAATCGGTACAGGAGTAGGACTGGGTGCATTGCTGTCAAAAAGTTTAGGACAGAATAACAAGGATAAAGCAGATAAAGTTGCGGGAACAGGCATTTTTCTCGGAATAGTAATCTGGCTGATATGTGTATTGTTTGGCATATTCGGTGTAAAACCATATATAAACAGCCAGACCAATGACGTATATGTAGCCAAACTTGCAACGGAATATTTACAGATATGTTGTATTATTTCTTTCGGAATGGTTCTTTTCGGAATATTTGAAAAAATGCTCCAGTCAATGGGCAATTCACTATATTCCACAATAGCACAGGTAACGGGCGCAGTTGTTAATATTGTGCTTGACCCGGTAATGATTTTTTCCATGAACCTCGGTGTAAAAGGTGCTGCATACGCAACTGTGGCGGGACAGATTATTTCGTTAATTATGGCAGTAATTTTTCATTACAAAAAAGACAAAGCCATTGATAAAAGCATAAAATATATACGACCTTCAAAGCCAATAATAAAAGAAATATATAAAATAGGCGTGCCGGCAATTATTGCACAGGCATTAATGTCCGTGATGACCTACGGACTTAATATTATTCTGGGAAAAATAAGTAATTCTGCGGTTACGGCATACGGCTTATATTATAAAGTACAGCAGTTTGTACTGTTTGCGGCATTTGGACTCAGGGATGCGATAACACCGATTGTTTCTTTCAGCCATGGAATGGAGAATAAAAAACGTATTAACGAAGGCGTAAAATGTGGTATAATATATACAACAATAATCATGATAGCAGGAACCGTATTGTTGGAAGCATTGGCAGGCGTCTTAGCAAAGATGTTTGGCATAAGCGGAGAGACAGGAAGAATGTATATATCGGCGATGCGGATAATATCGGCAGGATTTATTTTTGCCGGAGCCAATATTGCATTTCAGGGTATTTTTCAGGCACTTGACGGTGGAATGGAATCATTAATCGTATCTGTACTCAGACAGATTGTATTTGTATTACCCGTAGCGTATTTATTATCTTTACCTGTGAGAAGCAACCCGGATAAAATATGGCTCGTATGGCTTACATTTATATTCGCAGAAGGAATGAGTCTTATCGTATCATTATTGTTTATGAAAAAAATCAGAAAAAATGTTATTAACAACGTGAAGGAGGCAGATTATTATGAGTAAAATTATTACAATCAGTCGAGAGTTTGGCAGCGGCGGACATTTTATTGGTGAAAATGTTGCGAAGAAATTAGGAATAACATTTTATGACTCACAGATACTTGAAAAAATAGCCGAAGAAACAGGCTTTTCCAAGAAAATCATAGAGGATCAGGGTGAATATTCCCCATCAAAAAGTATATTTTCATACGCGTTTGTGGGAAGAGATGCGGCAGGAAGTTCAATTTCAGACAAAATATATAACGTGCAGTCAGCAATAATCAAAGAGCTGGCAGAGAAGGAATCCTTTGTAATTATAGGAAGATGTGCGGACTATATTTTAAGGGATAATCCGGATGCGGTACATATTTTCATACACGGCGACGAAGCAGTCAAAAAAGAAAGAATTATGAAATTATATAACAAGACTGAAAAAGAAGCTGTCAGTATGATGCGTGACATGGATAAAAAGAGAAAAATGCATTATAATTATTATACAGAAGGTGAATGGGGCAAAGCCACTAACTATACAATGACGCTTAACAGCAGTAAGTTGGGCTTCGATAAATGTATAGATATTATTTCAGAACTGTAAAAGAATTGGAGATATGATATGGTAACACAGAATAAATGCGAAATATCAATACCGGCTATCTTGAAGGTAGAGAAAGATATATTGGGACAGGTAGGAAAATATCTGGCAGACATGAACTTCCATAAGGTTGTTATTCTTTTCGGCAACGGACTTATCGACCTGTTTGGAGATAAGGTTCTTAACGGAATGAAGGATAATAACGTTGAGGTGCTTCTCTATCAGGAAATGGATACTGTTGAAATTAACGCAATCATGCAGCTTGGATTTTCATTCCCTAACACAACGGAGGCGGTAATAGGTATCGGAGGCGGTAAAGTCATTGATGCGGCAAAATACTGCGGATTTTTAAGAAATCTTCCTTTTATAAGTATTCCTACATCGGCTTCCTCCGACGGTTTTTCAAGTGCCAGTGCATCCCTTATAGTGGAGGGCAGAAGAAAGTCAGTACCCGCAAGAATTGCATACGGCATAATCGCTGACATTGAAGTAATAAAAAGTGCACCAAAGGCATTCCTTTATTCGGGAATCGGAGATATGGTATCTAAAATAACAGCACTTTATGACTGGATTTTTGAACAGGAAAAAGGTTATGATATCGTAAATGACTGTGCTATGATGATATCCAAAAAAGCGGTAAACAGTTTTGTAAGAACACCATTTAAGGATATTCTGGATGACCGTTTCATTAAAGAATTGATGGATTCCCTCGCCATGAGTGGAATTGCCAATGAGATAGCGGGCAGCAGTGCACCTACAAGCGGAAGCGAACACCTCATATCACATGCACTTGATAAGATGCTTGAAAAACCAAGTCTCCACGGTATTCAGGTGGGTATTGCAACATACATTATGAGTAAAGTGCAGAATCACCGCTATGAAAGAATTAATACGGTATTTACCGACACGGGCTTCTGGGATTATGTAAAGACTCTGGAACTTAAGAAAGAGGACTTTAAGAAAGCGGTAATGCTTGCTCCTGATATAAAACCTTTCAGGCACACTTATCTCCACGAAGAAAAATACAGAAATCTTGCAATAGAAATAATAGAAAAAGACGAAAAACTGAATGAGATTTTAGTATAAAAATAAGCCCTTGCAGAGTAATCCGCAAGGGCTTATATAATGTCTTATTAATCTGCCGAAACGAAGAATTTCTGGATTGAGGTATCTCCGTCAGTCTCAACTCTGTAAAGAGTATCGGAACCGAATATCTTGAAAAATGTGTACTTTGATGTACAGCTTACAGAAGTTACATCACCGTCATATATTTTTACCTGATTGCTTCCGTCCTTATTCATCCTGTTAAAAGAATGGTCATAAGTCTCTTCCTGATAATAAATAACATCATCATATACGTTGTATAATACAACCTTATCTGTTGTAAGAACCTTTTTGGTGTTATCCGAAAGGTTTACGGAAGTAAGCGCATAATTGTTATCAAGGTCAATGTAATAAAGTACATTGTCCACAACCGATGCCATATATGTATTACCGTTCAGATACGAAATCGACGAGCCGTCTGACACACGCATGCTGTATATTGAATGGTCGGCAGTATCGGATGAAGAAGGCTTTGAATAATAGATATGTCCCTTGTATACCGAAGAATTGGCAATGTCATCTTCAAGGAGGACTTCCTCGTCCTTACCGTTAACATTGACGGTGTAGGTTACATTCTTGGAATTGAGAACACCATTAAATATAAGTGTATTGCCGGACAACGCAAGGTCCGTACTGTAACCCGTATGAAGTGTGGTGTAACGCCCGCCGTTTAGTGCACATCTTACAACACCGTAAAGCTCTCCACGGAGAAGTGAGTTGGTGTTGGAGGCGTTGGCATTATTTTTTACATAATAAATGTATCTGCCGGCACAGTTAATATAAGAGACAGCGTCATCTGTAAGACATTTAATTTTGGTACAGTCGCTGCTCATGGAATAAAGCTTGCCATTGTCGTAAGGGTTGGAAAAATATATTTTTCCGTTGCTCTCACAAAAGCTTCCTCCGTTTAAAAGATTGCCCGGAGTATTTCCGGTGGTTGAGGAACTGTTCTTGTCTATTTTTGTTACATTATGATATACAATAATGAGAATGATAATAGCGAGAAGAACAGAGCCGCCAATAATGAATTTTGTGTATTTCTTATTCATAATTTATAGACTCCAATACATTATGATAAGAACATTATGAAATAAAATTATTTTTTTTTCAAGCAAATTATTATAATTTGTGTTATAACTATTAAAAGTGACATATAGAAGGAGAAATTATATGGTAGTTGACTTACAGGAATCAAGAAAACAGATAGATGAGATTGATAAACAGATAGTTGAACTTTTTGAAAAAAGAATGGATGTTGCGGCTAACGTTGCCGATTACAAAATAGCAACGGGAAAAGCCGTATTTGATAAAGAAAGAGAAGAACAGAAAATTGATACCCTGAGACATCTGGCACATTCGGATTTTAACAATAAATGTGTGGCAGAACTTTTTACACAGATTATGGCAATGAGCCGTAAGTTCCAATATTCAAAGCTTGAGATGAGAAAGTCGGATTCCAAGTTAGAACCATACGACATTGTTGATGATATAAGGCGTGACAATATCAAGGTTGTGTATCAGGGAGTGCCGGGGGCATACAGCCATGAGGCAATGCTTAATTTTTTTGGCAATGACGTTGACAATATGAATGTTGATACTTTCAGGGAAGCCATGGAGGCCGTAAGCGACGGCGCGGCTGATTATGCCGTTATACCGATAGATAATTCATCGGCAGGAATGGTTAATGATACTTATGACCTTTTACAGGAATTTAATAATTACATAGTAGGAGAGACTTATGTGAAGATAAGACATTGTCTTCTTGCAAAGCCCGGCGCTACACTTGAAGATATAGAGTGTGTGTACTCACATCCGCAGGGACTTGCCCAGTGTGCTGCATTTCTTGACAGACATAAGAACTGGCACCAGAAAGCATACCTTAATACTGCAATGAGTGCCAAAAAAGTTGCCGAGGACAATGACATCCACCAGGCAGCAATAGGTTCTGCAAATTGTGCCAAAGAATACGGGCTTCAGATTCTTGAAGAGGGAATTAATTCATCGGTAAGTAATACCACAAGATTTGTAATAGTCAGCAGAAAAAGAGAGTTTATTAAAAATGCCGACAAGGTAAGCGTGTGTTTTGAGGTTCCCCATAAATCGGGAAGTCTTTACAATGCGTTGTCACACATCATGTTTAATAACCTTAATATGACTAAAATAGAGTCAAGACCTATACCTGAGCATAACTGGGAATTCAGATTTTTCGTGGATTTTGAAGGAAATCTTGCAGACCCGGGTGTGAGAAATGCTTTAAGAGGTATATCAGAGGAGTCGAATTATTTGAGACTGTTAGGAAATTATTAGGAGGCATTATAATGGACAGTTCAGAATTATTATTATACAAAAATCCCGAAAACAGTGAGGTTTTTGATTACATGCTCAAGATAGCTTCAGAAGAATTTGAAGGACCTGACGTAAAAAAAGCGGCAGGACAGGTTGTGTCACATATTCTCGAAGTATCGGAGAAAATGGGATTTAACGGAAATTTATGGCAGGACTACCTTGCATATAATCTTGCAAATGACGAGAACTCTTTCAGCCTTTCCTGTGAAAGAAGAGGAAGAATGGAAGGGAGCATTAATAAAGCGGCATTGCTTGACATGGCTGTATACAGAGAGCTTTTTAATACGGATTTAAGCGGGTTTGACGCTAAGTACGGAACATTTTTATCCATGCTTACCGGATTTGAAAACAATAATGAGGATGAAAAATACTACAATAAAAGGATACGAAACAGAATAATTACCTTGGCAGAGGAACTTTCCAAGGCAGAAGATGACGATACATTTTTAAATACCGTATGCGATTTTTATAAGGAAGCAGGCGTTGGACGTATCGGACTTTTCAAGGCTTTCAGAGTAGGACATGACGATAACGACAGACCGGTAATTACCCCTGTTGTAAGCGTTGAGCACAAATACCTTAAAGACCTTATAGGCTATGACATACAAAAAAAGAAAATAACGGACAATACGGAGGCTTTTCTTGCGGGAAGCAAGGCTAATAACGTTCTCTTGTTCGGTGACAGCGGAACAGGAAAATCATCCTGCATCAAGGCGATACTTAATGAATATTATGACGACGGACTCAGAATGATTGAGATATATAAACATCAGTTTAAGGATTTATCCGCAATAATCAATCAGGTAAAAGACAGAAATTACAAATTCATCATATATATGGATGACCTTTCGTTTGAAGAATTTGAGATAGAATACAAGTTCTTGAAAGCGGTTATAGAGGGCGGTCTGGAAAAAAGACCTGACAATGTCCTTATATATGCCACAAGTAACAGAAGACATCTTGTCAGGGAAAAATATTCCGACAAAGAGGAAAGAGACGATGACCTTCATACGAGAGACACCGTGGCAGAGAAGCTTTCGCTTTCCGCACGATTCGGTGTGTCCGTATACTTTGGTTCGCCAGACAAGAAACTCTTTAACGAGATTGTAAAGGGTCTTGCAGAAAAGAATAATATCAAGGTGGATGAAAATACGCTTCTCATGGAAGCCAATAAATGGGAATTGTCCCACGGCGGCTTATCGGGAAGAACCGCAGAACAATTCATAAGCTATATGGTATCCGCATACGCAGATTAATATAACGAAGCACGAAGCTTGTCAAGATAATCGTAGCTTATCATAAGGTTGCCCATTCCCGTTCCGAGGCGGATGTCCGGTTTGTTGGCGCCGTGGAAATCGGAACCGCCGGATTCCAAAAGACCGGTTTCGTGGGCAAGCTTTCTTACGGTGAGTTCGTCAAAACCTTTATAAGTCGAATACATGGATTCAATTCCGGTGAGGCCGCAGTCCTTAAGCTTAACACATAAATCCCTTAATTCTCCCATTGTAAGATGGTAGAGTAAGGGGTGGGCAAGGATTGCGACACCGCCGGCTTTTTTTATCATTTCAACCGCATCATATACGGATTTGTGCTCACGGCTCACATACAAAGGACAGCCGTCCCCAAGGTATTTTGAAAAAGCCTCCTTATTGTCCTTTACATATCCTTTTTTAGTCATGTAAGAGGCAAAATGAGCTCTTGTTATAATACTATGGGGAAACATGCGCTCAAGAAGCTCAAGGGAAACAGGAAAACCGGCTTCGTTGAATTTCTGTATAAGAAGCTCGTTCCTTGCGTCACGCCTTTTGATTTCTTCACTTATTGCATCGTGAAATTCTTTATTTTTATAGTCGATGAAAAGTCCTACTATATGAATTTCTTTATCTTTATAACTTGTGCTTACTTCTATTCCCGGAATAACTTCAACCCCCGCTTTTTTGCCTGCGACGATGGCTTCGTCAATTCCGTCCGTTGTATCATGGTCGGTAAGCGCAAAGGCACTTATATCGTTTTTTACGGCTTCTTTTACCAGTTCTGCCGGAGTAAAAGTGCCGTCCGAATAAGTTGAGTGAACGTGTAAGTCAATCTTTTTCATTCAAAATGTCCTCTCTGTGATGTAAATAAATAATTATTTTTGTCATAATTTATATAGCATACATTTTGAGATAATGCTATACTTAATATGTAATGAATGGAATTACTTTATAATCCCGGATAACATCCTCGGGTAAGAGGGTTTAGATATATGAAAAAAAAGAGAATATTGACGATTGCAGGTGTTGCGGCTTTTTTGGTTGCGGCGATTACTGTGATTATTGTTTTGCTGAATGTCGGAAGAAAGAGCAGTGATTCCTCAAAGACCGATATAGCTGTAGGGGATACGACTACAGGAGGATATGTTTACGCTACTACGGATGTAACCACATCTGACAGATTTAATGAGACAATGACTACAGAGAACGGAAGTGCATCTCCCGCTGACGTGGGAGATATTACAAGTGATGACGATGATTTTGAGACCGTTCCGGAACCGGTTACGACAACAGCAGGAGGAGATAAGATAACCTCCCACCCTGATAACAATACCACAGATAACACAACGGAAAGCACAACTGCAACAGAATCGGAACAGCCAACAGCAGCGGAGTCCTCTGTGGAGAATAACATTACACAGTTCTCCTTTGTTAAGTATGATATAGCAGGTATGCCTGATACATACAACTGGACGGATTACCTTCTGCGACAGGGCTATAAGCGTGTAGATAATCGGACTGAGCTTACAGATTATGCACAGTCTGTTTTAGATAAAATAACTGAGACCAAGGGTGTCAGGTATATACTTGCACCAAGAGGAATATTTGATGATATGATAAGCGAGAATCCATCCGACGCCCATTTATATGAGCTTTTCGGTATGGATTATCAGACCTATATGTGTAAAGGCGTTGCCATATTCCGTATGCGTAAGGTACAGGATGTGGTGAATCGTGTGACCGATAAGTCCGTGTACGCTATTTACTATTATTCTTATGAGGACTACGCCATGATGGCGGAGGTTGAGAATAAGATTAAGGAAATAGTTGCTGGATTCACAGGCAGCGATTTTGACAAGATTAAGGCAGCACATGACTACCTTTGCTTTAACGTGGAATACAAGGAATCGACGGACGGATATGTTTCCCATACCGCCTACGGCGCATTGATTAACGGACAGAGCGTCTGCGAGGGTTATGCCAAGGCATATAAGCTTATGCTTAACGCAATGGATATTCCTTGTGACATGGTTGTGAATACCACCCACGGATGGAACGAAGTATTTTACGAAAATGAATGGTATATGGTTGATGTAACCAATGACGATACAAGTTCCTCATATTGCTATTTTATGTTAGGCAGCGATGTGATGTTAAGCAGGACGGATAAGTATGTGGAATCGGTACTGTTTGATGAAGAGAAGTCCGGCTGCATATCGTATTATAATTACATTGACGGAATGAACAGCTCGGTTAATAAACTGGCAGAGTTTACATATAACAGCATACAAAGAGTAACAGACAAAATCCCACAGTAATGTGGGATTTTATAAACGAATTTTGATTAATAGTATTAACAAAGGAAAACAATGAACAATCTGACATTAATAGGATATCTGAAAAAATACATAAAAAGCAACGGATGTGACAGCCTTTCAATATCGAGGCTGTCCTCTTATTCTTTAGAATATGATGAATTAATACATCATATAGCATTATATGCGTATCTTACAGATAAGATACATCTTTGCGGAAAAAATGAAGCCCTTTATATGGAGTGCATGAGAATTAAAAATAATGAGAACTATTTAAAGGACTACAAAGAATATGCGGAAATTTATGACGCATATAAAGAAGAGACCAAAGAATTCAAAAAAGAAGATGAATTCAAGGCAAAGATAAGAAAAAGAATTCTGGAACTCCAGAAAGAAAAATCCATAAGTAATTACCGCATATACACGGATCTGGGACTGAACCCCGGCAACGTGAACAGCTTTCTTAAAAACGGCGATTACAGAAAATTAAGTCTTAATATAGTAAGAAGAATATGGAAATATGTAGAAAGGATTTAAAGAAATGATAAAGACTTTATTAAAACACGTAAAGCAGTATAAGGCAGTGTCCATAGCAACACCGTTATTTATGATTCTGGAAGCTGCAATGGAAATGACGGTGCCTTATCTTATGGCATCCCTTGTAGATGACGGAATCGAAAAAAGTGATATGAGACACATCCTTATAGTGGGAGGTATTATGTTCCTTGCCGCACTTGTAGGACTTTTTGCAGGTCTTATGGGCGGTAAATACGGAGCCAAAGCCTCTACGGGATTTGCCAAAAATCTGAGGGAGGGAATGTACAACAACATACAGACATTCTCTTTTTCCAATATTGACAAATTCAGTACGGCAGGTCTTGTAACAAGACTTACCACGGATGTAACCAATGTGCAGAACTCATATCAGATGATTTTGAGAATGTGTATGAGAGCACCTGCGAGTCTGATTTTTGCCATGATAATTTCTTTTACAATCAATGCAAAGATGGCAAGCATATTTCTGATTGCGGTTATAATTCTCGGCGGAATACTTACGATTCTTATGTTAAAAGCCAACAAGTATTTCAAACAGGCGTTTCCTAAGTACGATGAGCTTAACGAAAGCGTTCAGGAAAACGTATCCGCAATCCGTGTAGTCAAAGCGTATGTCCGTGAGGAGCATGAAGATAAGAAATTTAAGAAAGCCAGCAACAACATTTACTCAATGTTTGTAAAAGCGGAAAATGTACTGGTATTCAATAACCCTGCAATGATGGCTGCCATATATACCTGTATGCTTCTCATAAGCTGGATTGGCGCAAAACTTATAGTCGGCAGCGGAGAGACGGTACTTACGGTAGGTAACCTTACAAGCCTTATATCTTACTGTATGAACATACTTATAAGCCTTATGATGCTTTCCATGGTATTTGTAATGATATCAATGAGTGTGTCAAGTGCAGAACGTATCGCAGAAGTGCTTAACGAAAAGGCAGACATAGTTAATCCTGAAAAGCCTGTTATGGAGGTAAAAGACGGAAGCATTATTTTTAACCATGTTAATTTCAAATATAAAAAAGACAGCGAAGATATGGTGCTCAGTGACATACAGCTTGATATAAAGTCAGGTGAGACAATAGGAATTATCGGAGGAACGGGAAGCGCCAAGACGAGCCTTGTCAATCTTATAAGCAGGCTTTATGATGTAACGGACGGAAGCATAGAAGTTGGCGGCGTTGATGTCAGAAACTATGACCTTGAAACACTCCGTAACCAGGTAAGTGTTGTTTTACAGAAAAATGTCCTTTTCTCAGGAACAATTTTTGAAAATTTAAGATGGGGCAACAAAGAGGCAACGGACGAGGAATGTATCAATGCATGTAAGCTTGCCTGTGCCGATGAATTTATCGAAAAATTCCCTGACGGTTATAATACATATATCGAGCAGGGCGGTACCAACGTATCAGGCGGTCAGAGACAGAGACTTTGTATTGCGAGAGCCTTACTTAAAAAACCTAAGATTCTTATTCTTGATGACAGTA
>JBNMKN010000005.1:0-32923 GCA_050874365.1 Butyrivibrio sp.
AACCGTAGTTAAATCGGAGTGTTCTTTTAAACACTCAAGTATCTTCAATGCTAATTCCTCAGCCCCGGGCTGATTGTTGGCAAAAGAAGAGTTAATGTATTTATTTTTGAAAAAATCCAATGCACAAACATAGTTGGATTTTGAGCTGACGTCAATACCGACGTAAAGCGTAGATAAAGGGTTAATCTTTAACATGATATCACCCACCTTTCCGATTAAGTATTTGGGGAACCTGAAGTAAAAGGTTTATCCTGGGAATCATATGCTGACCGAAACCTCGCGTAATAAGCATACACTCTGGCAGCTCTTTTGCTGGTGCTGTACGCCAGATGATGAAACATCTGTGTAAGCGGAATATGACATATGAATCAGGCTGCAAGCTTTCTAAGCAGACACTGGAGACCGGGCTGAAAGGGAAAAAAGCAGTGCCTCTAGACATCAGCCGCTGCTGATATCATACCACAGAATAACCTATGTAACTAATAACCAAAGTAGATGAGATGGAAAGGGTTTATCCCAGGTGTCTCAGATCATCTATAAATCTATAGAAAGAATAAGTGCATAACCATCATTTCTACTGGCTATACACTTATTATACGAGGAGAACGGCTATGAAAAAACGTATTCTATTAATTGCATTATCAGCAATATTGGTATTAACCCCATTATCAGCAGCAGGTAATGAATCGGAAAATACATTTGACAAATCAAAATTTACTTATGAGGAACTACACAAGAGAAGATTGGAACTTTCATTGAATTATGAGGATAATTGGCAAGAAATTGAGGAAATTGATGGGTTACTTGGTCAATATGGCGATAGCGAAATTACTGAAAATGAATTAAAAGATAAAATTTTAATGAGTAATTTAAACACTGATAAGAATATACCATCTTTACTATATAATCCAACGGCACAGAACAATATTAGATGGACAAGCAGAAGATATAATCAGGTATATGCAGGTCAGGTGTTTGAAGTTCAGGAAATTCTTGGCGAATCAACTGGATATAACAGTGCATTAAGGAAAAAAATAAATAAGTCCGTTAGTAAAAGTGGTAATTTTAAGGCCGGTTCAACAACAGCATTTAAAACAGTATTTACATCAGTTATGGGAATGGCATTGGATTCAGTGGCAGAAGGATTATCTTTGGGTATAACATTGTTTCAACTTGTGGGATCGTATGATAAGAATATTGCGACATCGAGTAGCATTAAATATATAGATCTCGATTTTACAGTTAATTATGTATCAAATGAAAAATTCGTATTTGTAAAAAGACAAGGAGCAGATGACTCTGAACAGATTTTATGTTATGTGGGTAATAATGTACTAAGTGAGGTAATGACATCTTACTCAGCAGATATCTATGCTAATGGTGTGATTATCCAACCTTCATCACAACAAAAAAAATATATCGGTTCGGTTTCTAATGCAAACTATAATTCTACAGGAAGTGTTGCAGCACAGAATTATTATATGTACAAAAATTATAATAAAACGTTTGATGAATATGCTTATCTGATAAAGAAAGTGACTTTTGAGACAATGGAAGGATCTGTTCCATGTAATATTGCATATGTTACACCATAATTACAGGAGGTGAATATTATGAATAAACAGCTGCATATTGCGATACATTGTATCCTTGCTGCCGTTATAATCGGCATTATTATTACCGTAAAAGTTTTTATATCATCATCCGGGTATCATACGATGTTTAGGTTTGCACGTTTTAATGACGGCAGTACCGGATACTTATATGATGTAAAAACAGGTGAATATGAAGGAGAACGTTCATGGAGGATTGATATGCTTTTGAATGGAAGTAATCATAAATCCATAGGAACGATGTGGGTATCTGACATTCCGCTTAATACCAAGGAATTTCCGGGTGGCTACTATATAGTCAATAAGAAAACCGGTATCCACAATGTGAAGTTTACACCGGAATATTATGATAATACAACACAGAAATTTATACATGGATATTATGAAATGGATTTCTATTATGATTCAAAGGAAAAAATGTCATGGATTGCTATATGGGAAAACATGGACACGGATGCCGGCTTTCTTTCAAAGGTTTTAATACCTGCCGGTAGTAAAGAAGAGGCAGATATAAGATATCAGCAGATGAAAGGTAATTTTACGCCACATTAATTAAACATCCCCACCCATTTTCATCATAGAAACCGGGTGGGGATATATTTTTACAATTATTATTTCTCAAGTTCGGATGTGCAATGAGGGCATCTTGTAGCCTCTAAAGCAATTTCAGAACGGCAGAACGGACAAATCTTTGTTACCGGAGCAGCTTTTTTCTCCTCCTCTTTCTTCTGACCGAGGGAACGTAATTTGTTGATTCCCTTGACAAGGAAGAAAAGAACTATGGCAGTTAATAAGAATGTGATTATCGCCTGAAGGAAGCTTCCGTATTTAATCTGGGCACCGTTGATATTCCAAGCCAAAGCTGTAAGGTCAGCCTTTGATGTTACAATTGTAAGAAGCGGAGAAAAGATATCTCCGACAAGGGAATTTACAATAGCCGTAAAAGCACTACCTACGATAAGACCGATAGCCATATCAAATATATTGCCTTTTGAAATAAATTCTTTGAACTCTTTTAATATTTTCTTCATAAAAGTATATCTCCTATTCTTCGGTATTTTCCTCATCAGATTCTTTTTCAGTATCTAAAATATACGCGTGAACCTTAGTGATTCTGTTTTTGGTACAACCCTCAACAACAAATCTGAGGTTGCCGATGGTAACTTCATCACCAAGAACCGGCAGACGTTTAAGGGAATCAATAATAAATCCGCTTATGGAATCATAATCTGATTCGTGGTCCGTTTCAATGTCAGGTAAATCTATGTATTCCTCAATATCATTAAGCCTTGCCGTACCGGAAAAAATATATTCGGTATCATTTATCTTAATGATATCGTCAACTTCGTCACCGTCATATTCATCACGGATTTCACCAACGATTTCTTCAAGCAGGTCCTCAAGAGTAATCATACCAACAGTCGAACCGTATTCGTCAATTACGATGGTAAAATTATTGGAGGTCTTTTTAAGCTCCTCCATAAGCTCAGAGGTTTTCTTAAACTCGTATGTATAATACGGCTTGCGTAAAATATCCCTCACATTGAATGAAGTTTTGTCTTCACAGAGTAACAGGTCCTTGACATTGATAATACCGATGACGTTATCTACAGAGTTTTCATAAACAGGGAGACGGGTATATTTGTCGGTTCTGAATACCGAAATTATCTCGTCATAACGGCTGTCTATTGATATACATGTCATATCAATACGGGGAATCATAACATCCTTAGCCTGCGAATCACCAAAATCAAACACATTTTTAATCATCTGGCGTTCCTCTTTTTCGATTACACCTTCTTCGTGGCTTACGTCAACGATGGTTCTCAGCTCGTCTTCTGTAATTGAAGCAGCTTTTTTGCTTGGGTCAAGCCCTAAGATAAAAAGAAAACCGTTTGCCAACTTGTTGACAATAAAAATAACAGGGGTAAGCACCTTTATAAGAAGGCTTATGACACCTGAGTAAGCCATTGCGATTTTTTCCGCATGGGAAGTAGCAATCGTTTTAGGGGTTATCTCACCAAAAATCAGCACCAATAAGGTAAGAATACCTGTAGCAAGACTTACGAATTTGTTGCCCCACAACTGTAAGGTAATGGTTGTTGCAAGGGACGATGCAAAAATATTGACAATATTATTGCCAATAAGAATTGCACTAAGCATTTTAGATGAATTGGATGTGATTTTAAGAACTCTCGCAGCTTTTTTATTACCTTCATCGGCAAGAGAACGCATCCTGATCTGGTTGACCGTAATAAGCGAAGTCTCCGCGGATGAAAAGAAAGCAGAGAGCAACAGAAGTACGATTAACACAATAAACTGAATCGCCACACTGGGGTCCAAATTATTCAACTCCTTTAAAAGTATTTTAATCTAAATATATATATTAACAGATGTTCTGTCAATAATTTGATATGGATAAAATGATGAAAATATGATATTATTAATAAATCTGGAGGAAAAAAATATGTATGTAATAGCCGGACTCGGTAACCCTGAGAAAAAATATGAGATGACAAGACACAATATGGGATTCAGAATAATTGATGCGCTTGCCGACAAGTTTAATATTTCAATGACCGAACAGAAGCATAAAGGGCTTATCGGTAAGGGCATAATAGGTGGAAGCAAGGTAATACTTGTTAAACCTTTAACATATATGAATTTAAGCGGAGAATGTATAAGACCCGTGTGTGATTATTATAAGGTAGAACCATCTGAATGTATCGTGGCATTTGATGATATAAGTCTGGAACCGGGTAAAATCCGTATCCGTAAAAAAGGAAGTGCAGGCGGACATAACGGCATTAAAAGTATTATATCATGTCTCGGCACCGACGCTTTTCCACGCCTTAAATTCGGTGTGGGCGACAAACCGAAACAGATGGATTTAGCCGACTATGTACTGGGACGTTTTAACAGTGAAGACGAAGCGATAGTAGCAAAAGAGATAGAGAAAGCCTGTAACGCTATAGAATGTATGGTAACAGAGGGCTATGATGCAGCCATGAATAAATATAACGGAGTATAGGAAATGAGCATATTGGAGCAGCCGGTATGTGAGCTGGCATATTATCAGAATATAATAGATGACCTTAAGAAAAAAGGCAATGTACCTGTGGCTTTTGGCTGTGTTGATCAGCAGAAGCCATATTTTATCTTCAAAATCACGGAAAAATATAATAACAGGCTTATAATAACAGGAACGGAAATAAGGGCAAGAGAGCTTTATGAAGATTACCGTGCCATTGACAAAAATACTTATTACTACCCTGCCAAGGATTTTATTTTTTACAGTGCGGACATAAGAAGCAACGAAGTTGTCAGGGAGAGACTGGAAGTAATCAATCACCTTATAAACGATTCGGGAATTACGGTTATCACAACCATTGACGGCTGTATGGATAAACTTGTACCGCAGGAGGCGTTTAAGAAAAGCACCATAAATATAAAAACAGGTGATGATATTGACATTAAAAAGCTGTCGGAAAGGCTTGTAAACGCCGGCTACGAAAATTCGGGGCAGACGGAGCACAGCGGGCAGTTTGCCATCAGGGGAGGCATAATTGATGTTTTCCCTGTGAATATGGAAAATCCGTGTCGTATAGAATTGTGGGACACCGAAGTAGACGCAATGAGGTTATTTGATGCGGAAAGCCAGCGTTCTGTGGAAAATATCGAAGAGATTGATATTTTTCCGGCAACCGAGCTTCTTATAGATGATACTCTGGCATCGGGAATTAAAAATATCGAGAAAGATGTGGCAAAATACAGTGAAGCCCTTAATAAAGAAGCTAAAATTACTGAAAGCAACCTCATAAAGAAAAATTTTGAGGAGCTTAAAGAAAAGTTATTTGTGCTTCAGGACAGGAGCGGACTTGACAGCTACGTTAAATATTTTATAAAGAATCCGGTATCCTTAGCGGATTATTTTGATTACGAAAAAGACGCAGTAATTATTGACGAACCTGTAAGAATAATTGAAAAAATGGATGTGGTTGAGAAGGAATTCAGGGAAAGCATGTCCCACAGACTTGAAAAGGGAAGCATACTTCCGGGACAGACGGAGGTTTTGTATTCAAAAGGTGAAGTTTTTCATAAACTGGCTTTGCACAGCTTAATGGCAATATCGGTGCTTGACTGCAAAATACCGGAGCTTAATATTTCGGGACACTATGATATAAATGCAAAGGGAATTGGCTCTTATAATAATTCTTTTGAAACCCTTGTAAGTGACATAAAAAGCTGGAAAAAGAAAAAATACCGCATACTCATCGTATCAGGCTCGGAAATAAGGGCAAAAAGACTGGCAAAAGACCTGATGGAAAATGACATAGTGGCTGCATTTTCGGATAAAAGCCACAGGGAAATCAAAGAAGGTGAAGTTGTAACCGTCTGCGGTAAGCTTAGGAAAGGTTATGAATATCCTGATATAAGATTTGTAGCGGTTGCGGAAGACGATATTTTCAGCACGGCGAAGAAACCTAAGAAAAAGAAAAAAAGTTACGATGGTAAATCCATCTCCGATTTTTCCGAACTGGCTATAGGAGACTATGTAATACACGAAAACCACGGGCTTGGAATATACAGAGGAATAGAAAAAATCCGTGTGGACAAAACCGAGAAAGACTATATCAAAATAGAATATGCTAACGGCGGCAATCTTTATATCCTTGCCACACAGCTTGACATGATACAAAAATACGGCGACAAGGAAGGCGCAAAGCCTAAGCTTAACAGGCTTGGCTCGCCGGAATGGACAAAGACCAAATCAAAAGTCAGGGGCGCGGTAAAGCAAGTTGCCGACAAACTTATCAAGTTATATGCTTCAAGAAGTGCAAAGCAGGGTTTCGCTTTTTCAAAAGATACGCCATGGCAGCAGGAGTTTGAGGAACTTTTTCCTTATGAACCTACAACAGACCAGCTTACGGCAATAGAAGAGACCAAAACGGATATGGAAAGCACCAGAATTATGGACAGACTTATCTGCGGGGATGTAGGCTTCGGAAAAACCGAGGTTGCATTAAGGGCTGCGTTTAAAGCGGTTCAGGATAATAAGCAGGTAGTATATTTATGCCCTACAACAATTCTGGCAAAACAGATTTTTACCAATTTTGATGCGAGAATGAAGGATTTTGGCGTTGAAGTCAGGATGCTATCAAGATTCTGTACGCCAAAAGAAGCTAAAAATACAATAGAAGGACTTAAAAAAGGGCTTGTGGACGTTGTAGTCGGCACCCATAAGATTTTATCCAAGGATGTAAGTTTTAAGAACCTCGGACTGCTTATTATAGATGAGGAACAGCGTTTTGGCGTGGCACATAAGGAAAAAATCAAACAGATGAAGGAATCCGTTGATGTCATAACTTTATCGGCAACACCTATTCCGCGTACACTCCATATGAGTTTAATCGGAATCAGGGACATGAGTGTGCTTATGGAGCCGCCGGTGGACAGAATACCTATCCAGACCTTTGTTACGGAATATGATGAGGAAATGGTGAGAGAGGCTGTAAACAGGGAGCTTGCAAGGGGCGGACAGGTGTACTATGTGTATAACAAGGTTCTGGGAATAGATGAAATCGCCCTTAATATCGCGAAGCTTGTGCCGGAAGCCAACGTGGCGTTTGCACATGGGCAGATGAGCGAACGTGAACTTGAAAAGATAATGATGGATTTCATTAACGGGGACATTGATGTCCTTGTATCAACCACCATAATCGAAACGGGACTTGATATACCGAATGTAAATACAATCATTATACATGACGCCAATAAATACGGACTTTCCCAGTTGTACCAGTTAAGGGGAAGGGTCGGACGTACAGGAAGAATGGCATACGCCTTCTTAATGTACAAAAAAGATAAGATATTAAGTGAAGTGGCTGAGAAAAGGCTTAGTGCGATAAGAGAGTTTACCGATTTGGGTTCCGGTTTTAAGATTGCCATGAAAGATTTGGAAATCAGAGGCGCAGGAAATATGCTTGGTGAAGAACAACACGGACATATGGAAGCAGTAGGATATGACCTTTATTGTAAAATGCTTAATGAAGCTGTCCTTGAACTTAAAGGAGAGGGAACAGTAGAGGATTATGAAACCGTTGTTGATATTGATGTGGACGCTTATATTCCTGCCACATATATAAGGAGTGAAAATCAGAAGCTTGATATATATAAGAGAATTGCAGCCATCGAGACAGGAGAAGACCTTGCGGATATGACAGATGAGCTTATAGACCGTTTCGGAGATATTCCTAAGCCTGCAATCATACTTATGAGCATTGCATTGTTAAAATCAAAATGCCACAGCAATTATATAACGGAGATTAAAGGAAACCGTAAAGAAATCAAAATCCGTCTCTACCATAGGGCAATGATTAACCCGGCCGGGATACCTGATATTGTGAAAAAGAAGGGAATCCGTATGAAGTTTACTACGGGGGAAAGTCCTTATTTTACCTATTATTTTGAACAGGCAGAGACAAAGAATACGGAAGAATATCTAAGTACAATAGAAAAAATCGTGGATGAAATCGGAACTCTTAAGATATCGGAGGAAAATAAATGATTGGTGTGATTTTTACAGGCGGAACCATAGGCAGCAGCATATCGGATGGATATATCTCAACCGATGAGAAAATGCGGTATATGCTTCTTAAAATGTATAAAGACATCTGTGGATACAGTGATTTTGTAACAGACGCACCCTGCACGATACTAAGCGAAAATATTAATTGCAGTGATTTTGTCATAATTGCCAAAGCCGTGCATAAAATGATGTTAGGAAATGTTGAGGGAATAATTGTGACCCACGGCAGCGATACGATACAGTACACAGCAGCCTTTTTATCGTGTATAGAGGAATTTACGCATATTCCTGTAATGATAGTATGCAGTAATTATGTGCTTACGGATAAGAGAGCCAACGGACTTAAGAATTTTTCTGCGGCTGTTGATTTTATCAGAAACAAATGCGGAAAAGGTGTGTTTGTCCCATATACGGGCAAGGACGGCATCACAAAAGTATACTACGGAAATACCCTTTTAAGACACCACATATACAGCGATGAGATATATACGGTAAATGACTGTTATTATGGCGATTATGCCGAAGGTGGGTTCAGTCCGTCTGGACAGGTCAATCCATGTAAGAATAAATTATTTCCTGTTCCTGCAGAACACAGCAGATATTCAGAGGTTCTTATCCTGTATCCGTATCCGGGGATGAAATATCCCGATGTTAAAGAATATAAGGCAGTAATATTATGCACATATCACAGTGGGACAATCTGTACGGCCTCAGACAAATTAAAAGCATTTATGCAAAATGCTGCAAAAGAGAATATACCCGTGTATCTGGTGGGCAACGGGGACGGAACAGATTATGAAAGCTGCAGGCTGTATGACGAATTGGGAATAATAATACTAAAGGACATAACTGAAATAACGGCTTATACAGAGCTGTTATTGCAAATTAACTGAAACGTTTCCACAAAATAATGAACTTTTTGTTAAATGCCTATATATAAAAAACGGGAGACTTCGTAATTGTATTATGACATTTTTACCAAAAAAACAAAAAAATACAAAAAAAGTTATTGATTTTTTACAATGAAAGCGTTATAGTTATAACTACCGATAGGTAAACAATTTTTTCATATTTATGGAAACGTTTCCAAAAAACAAAAATGACCTAATAAAGAAAGAGGAGGTATTTTACGGTATGAAAAAAAGATTTTTATCAATAGCACTCGCAGGTGCACTTGCTGCAACAGCATTAGTTGGTTGTGGTAAGAGTGACAGTGGCAACAATAACGAAAGCAAGCCATCATCAGACAACGGAACAAAGACAGAAGCTAAGGGCTCAGTTTACTACCTTAACTTCAAGCCTGAACAGGACGCAGCTTATCAGGCAATCGCTAAGAAATATGAAGAGGAGACAGGTGTTAAGGTTACAGTTGTAACTGCAGCATCAGGTTCTTATGAATCAACATTAGCTGCTGAAATGCAGAAGACTAATGCTCCTACATTATTCCAGGTTAACGGTCCTGTAGGTCTTGCTAACTGGAAAGATTACTGCTACGATCTTAAGGACTCTAAAGTATACGGAGAACTTACAAACGACAGCTACGCATTAATCGAAGACGGAACTGTATATGGTATCGGATATGTTATCGAATCATACGGACTTATCACAAATACTAAGTTACTTGAGCAGGCAGGATATAAGACAGACGATATCCAGTCATTTGATGACTTAAAGAAAGTTGCTGAAGATATTACAAAGCGTAAAGAAGAACTTGGATTCTCAGCATTTACATCAGCAGGTATGGATAAGTCTTCTGACTGGAGATTTAAGACTCACTTAGCTAACCTTCCTATCTACTTTGAATATCAGGCAGATAAGATTTCTTCAACAGACGCTATTAAGGGTACATACCTTGACAACTACAAGAACATCTTTGACCTTTACATCAACAACTCAACATGTGATCCTAAGGAACTTTCTTCTAAGACATCTGAAGATACATTAAATGAGTTCAAAGAAGGCAAGGCAGTATTCTATCAGAACGGTTCTTGGGAATATGCTAATGTTTCTAAAGCATTCAAAGATGATGAACTTAAGATGATTCCTATCTACATCGGTGTAGGTGATGAAAAGAATCAGGGTCTTTGTACTGGTACAGAGAACTACTGGTGTGTAAACAAGAACGCAAGTGCTGATGATATTCAGGCAACACTTGATTTCATGTACTGGTTAGTTAACTCAGAAGAAGGAACTACATTCATGGCTAATGACTGTGGATTCGTAATCCCATTCAAGAACGCAGCAACATCTAACAACCTCTTTGTAAAGAACGATACAGAATACACAAACAATGGTAAGACTCCTGTATCTTGGAACTTTACAACAATGCCTTCAGAAGCTTGGAAAGATGGTGTTGGTGCAGCTTTAACAGCATACGCAGCAGATCAGACAGATGCTAACTGGGAAGCAGTTGTTTCAGCATTCGTAGATGGATGGAAGACAGAGTACGAAGCAGCTAATGCTAAATAATTAACATCTTGTTTATTAATTAACTTGTTAATAATAGGACAGGCAGGTGACCTGCCTGTCCTAATTTTTGCCAAAAAACAGCTATAAAAAACATTTTTAACCGGATATGGAAACGTTAAGACAACGTTTTGTAAGACATTATAGGAGGAGCATATGGAAAAATCAGTTAAGAAATATTGGCCATTTTTTCTTATTCCTACCGTAGGTGCTTTTGTAATCGGATTTATTATCCCGTTTATAGAGGGCTTATACTTATCATTCTGTAAATTTACCACAATAAAGGATGCAGAATGGGTAGGACTTAAGAATTTTATTTATATCTTCACAAAAGAAAAAACAGGATTTGCCGCACCTGGCGGATTCCTTGACGCATTTTTATTTACAGGAAAATTTACTATAGTATCAGTTATTTTAATTAATGTATTTGCATTTGCACTTGCACTTGCACTTACAAAGGGCATTAAGGGAACTAATATTTTCAGAACAATATTCTTTATGCCTAACTTAATCGGTGGCGTTGTACTTGGTTACGTATGGAAGACACTTATTAACTGCTTCCTTTCAATTATCGGTAAGCCACTCTTAGCTTTGAATTCAACTGCCGGATATTGGGGACTTATAATCCTTATGTGCTGGCAGCAGATAGGATATATGATGATTGTATACATTGCAGGATTACAAAGTGTGCCTGATTCTGTTCTTGAAGCAGCAGAAATTGATGGTGCCAATGCATGGAAGACTTTATTTAAAGTTAAAATCCCAATGGTTATGTCATCAATCACAGTATGTTTGTTCCTGACACTTTCTAACTCATTTAAGTTATTTGACCAGAACCTTGCACTTACAAATGGTCAGCCTTATGGAAAAGGCAAGATGACAGAAATGCTTGCACTTAATATTTATAATACGTTCTATGCAAGAGCCGGAAAGGTCTGGAAAGGTTACGGACAGGCGAAAGCAGTTATTTTCTGTATAGTAGTAATGGCAATTTCGCTTATCCAGCTTAAAGTAACACGTTCTAAGGAGGTACAGCAGTAATGGATGAAAAAATCGTAGTTAAGAAAAAAGTTAAACCATCTAATGTTATACTTGGGGCTGTGCTTTCAATAATTTCTTTGGCATATATCTATCCAATATTTATGGTACTTATTAATGCCTTAAAGAAGAGTAACAAAATTACGACAGATGCAATGTTTAAGCTTCCAACAAGTGAGACATTCACAGGCTGGACTAATTTTAAATATGCAATTGAAACCAACAAGTTTTTCCAGAGTTTTGGAATAAGCTTACTTATTACAGTAACATCAGTAGCAGCTATTATTATATTCTGTTCTATGTGTGCGTGGTTTATTACGAGAGTTAAAGGATTTTTATCTAATTTTATTTATTATATGTTTGTATTTTCAATGGTTGTTCCATTCCAGATGGTTATGCTTACACTTTCGTACACAGCAACACAGATGCATCTTAATTCGCCATGGACTATATGGATAGTTTATCTGGGATTTGGTGCCGGCCTGGCAGTATTTATGTTTGCCGGATTTATGAAGACCATTCCTATGGAAATTGAAGAAGCAGCAATGATTGACGGATGTAATCCGTTACAGACATATTTTAAGGTTGTACTGCCAATTCTTAAGCCTACACTTGTTTCAGTATTAATTCTTGAAGCTATGTGGGTATGGAATGACTATTTACTCCCTTACCTTGTTCTTGACAGAACAAAGGGTTACCAGACATTGCCAATTCTTATTAATTCAGCATTTACAGGTTCATACGGACACGTTGATAACGGTTCGATGTTTGCCAGCGTATTGCTTACGATTATACCTATTATTGTCGTATATCTGTTTGGACAGAAGCATATTATTAAAGGTATTGCAGCCGGAGCCGTTAAAGGTTAAGCACATTAGTAGGAGAAGGAATGATTTAGATGACAATAAAAGATATTGCCAAAGAATCAGGCTATTCCATAGGTACGGTTTCGAGAGTATTGAACAATGCGTCGGATGTTTCCGAACACGCAAGAATTTCCGTCATGCAGGTTGTTAATAAATATAATTTCCGTCTTAATAACAATGCAAAGCATTTAAAACAGCAAAGCAAGGATGGTATTGCGATAATAATAAAAGGAACACAGAATATGCTGTTTGCGGCAGTTCTTGAGCCGATGCAGAGGCTTGTTGAAGCAAAAGGTTATGCTTCGCTTATGTATTACATAAGCGAAGATGATAACGAAATAGAACAGGCTATCCAGATATGTAAAGAAAGACGGCCACTGGGAATTTTGTTTTTAGGGTGCAATCACGACTATTTTAGAAAATATTTTCATCGTATTACAGTTCCCTGCGTACTTGTAACAAGTAACGCAGAGGGATTGCAATTAGATAACCTTTCAAGTGTGTGTACCGATGATAAATCGGCTGCCAGACTGGCGGTGGAACACTTGATAAAACTGGGGCATAAGAATATTGGAGTTTTGGGTGGCAATATGAGTGCCTCAAATGCTGTTTACAGCAGATATGTAGGAGTAAAGGAAGCGTTAGTTGAACACGGATATGATTTTGATGAAGACAGACAGTTTGTTACTTCATATTTTACAATATCCGGAGGATACGAGGCTATGAATCGTTTGTTTGAGAATATGCCGGAGCTGACAGCGGTTTTTGCCATGTCGGACGTTATGGCAATCGGTGCCATAAGGGCAATATGGGACAAAGGACTGCGGGTACCCGAAGATATATCTGTTGTGGGATTTGATGGAATTGATATCGGTAATTATTTTAAGCCGAGACTTACAACAATCCGCCAGCATAGGGAAAAAATAGCTGCAAGAAGTGTGGAGATACTTCTTGACTGTATTGACAACAACGCAAAACCTGTATATGAGGTAGAGGAATTTGCTCTCGTAAAAGGAGAAAGCGTCAGAAAAATAAACTAAATTAAGGATGTGGATAGCATGAGAAAAAGCGGTGTTTTAATGCATATATCATCACTTCCGTCACCACATGGGATAGGAAGTATGGGAAAACCTGCAAGAGATTTTGTGGATTTTCTTGATAAAGCAGGTCAGGCTTACTGGCAGATATTGCCTGTATGTCCTACAAGTTACGGAGATTCACCATATCAGTCATTTTCAACCTTTGCAGGTAATCCGTATTTCATAGATCTGGATGAACTTTGTAAAGCCGGATATCTTAAGAGAAAAGAATATGTGGGCGTTGACTGGGAAAGTGAACCTGACAGAGTAAATTACGAAGCATTATATAATAAAAGATATGTTATTCTGAGAAAAGCAGCAGAAAGATTTCTTGAAAATCCCGAAGAGGGATATGAAGAGTTCTGCCATGCCAATGAGTCATGGGTATATGATTACGCTTTGTTTATGGCACTAAAAGATGCCAACGGCGGTAAATCATGGCTTGAATGGGATGAACCTCTCAAGAAACGTTATGATGATGCAATTTATAGAGCAAAGGAAGAACATAAGGATGATATCAATTTCTGGATTGTAATGCAGTATTTCTTCTTTAAGCAGTGGAATGAATTAAGAGCCTATGCCAATGAGAAAAACATTGAGATTATAGGTGACCTTCCTATATATGTAGCACTTGACAGTGTTGATGTATGGGCTAATCCGGGTCTTTTCCAGCTTGACGGTAATCTCAATCCTACGGCTGTTGCAGGCTGCCCTCCTGACGGATTTTCGGCAACAGGCCAGTTATGGGGTAATCCTTTATTCCGTTGGGATGTAATGAGAGACAACGGCTATGAATGGTGGATAAAGAGAATAGATGCTGCATGCAGAATATACAATGTCTTAAGAATCGACCATTTCAGAGGATTTGATTCATATTATGCAATTCCTTACGGTGAGACAACTGCGGTAAACGGAGAATGGAGACAGGGTCCGGGAATAGAATTATTCAGGGCAGTTGAAGAAAAATTAGGAAAGAAGAATATAATTGCCGAGGATTTAGGCTTCTTAACTGATTCGGTAAGAAATCTTCTTCGTGAAAGCGGATATCCGGGAATGAAAGTTCTGGAATTTGCTTTTGACAGCAGAGACAGTAACAACAATGATTATCTTCCACATATGTATCCGGTTAATTGTATTGCTTATGCGGGAACACATGACAACGATACAATTATGGGCTGGCTTAAAACAGCGGATAAGGAAGATGTTAAATATGCAAAAGAATATCTTGTTATGGGCAAAGAAGAACCATACTGGGATATGATAAGAGCATTATGGAGCAGCGTAGCGGGAACAACAATTATCCAGGCACAGGACCTTCTGGGACTTGGAAGCGAGAGTCGAATGAATATTCCTTCTACACTTGGAGGAAACTGGTCATGGCGTGCCCTGCCAAAGGCATTTAACGCTAAGATTGCCAACAGGCTCTACAAACTTACAAAACTTTACGGACGTCTGAAATAATCGGATAAGTAAAAGGTTAAAATGTTAATTAAAAGCTGAAATATATAACAATAATTCAAAAGAACTTCGGTTTTGATACCGAAGTTCTTTTTTATATTTACGAAATGGTAATTAAGGTGTTAAAATTATAAATTAAGAAAACAAAAAGGCAGGAATATATGATAGGTAACAGGATATGTCTTGACGAGGTAAAGGAAAAGGTGCTTTACCATTACACAAAAAGCAACGGAATTAACGGAATAATGAATAATAAATGCTTCTGGGCGACCAAGAATGATTTTTTAAACGACCCAAAAGAATTTCTGTACGTTAATAAGATACTAAAGAAGGTGCTTATTAATTACATCGGTAGCGATGATAAAATCGGGATGTTTTTGGAGGATGTCAATAAAAGCGACAACTCTGAATACTTTGTTTTATCTTTTTCCTGCTGCAGGGACAGCATAACCATGTGGGCGGAATTTGGAAATGCCAACGGATATAACATCGGTTTTGACAGTAAGAAGATAATAAAGAGAATTGATGAAGCCAACGAAGTAGAATACCACGGACTTGTGATTTATGACCGTGATAAGCAGATAAAATACATCAATGAGTTTATGGAGCAGTTCATAAAGGAATTTCCGCAATTTACGGACATAGTCGATAAAGGTTATAATGACCGGAACAATGAAGAATACAGGAAAATGTGCGTAAGTTTCAGCGATAAAATATCAATATATTCAATGTTTTTTAAGGCAGAAGCATTTTCACAGGAGAAAGAATACCGCTTTGTATTTGCCAAGAAGCCCGATACCAAAGTACATTTCAGGGTAAGGGAAGGGTATATTATACCCTATATTGAAGTCCCACTTAGCACAGAGGCACTTCCTGTCAATGAAATAGTGGTTGCACCGAAGAACCACATAGACCTTGCCAAAAAGGGCATGGATTACATGATGAAAGCATTAAATTATGATGTGCCGGTAACCCTTTCGGACATTAAACTCAGATATTAAGGAGAAGTAAAATGAAGGTTGTATTAGAGAATCTGACCAAAAAATTCCAGAACAGAAACCGTAAAGACAAAAGAGATGTCATTGCGGTGGATGATTTTAACCTTGAAATTCCAGACGGAAAGCTTGTAGGTCTTTTAGGTCCTTCAGGCTGCGGAAAAAGTACCATGCTCTATATGATAAGCGGACTGCTTACACCGACAGAGGGTAAAATATATTTTGGCGAGAATGATGTAACAAAGGTGCCTACAGAGAACAGAGGTGTGGGACTGGTATTCCAGAATTATGCGTTATATCCTCATCTTACCGTAAAACAGAACATTATTTTTCCGCTACAGAACCTTAAAGGAAAAGATAAACTTTCCAAAGAAGAAATGGACAAGCGTGCATATAATGCAGCGAAAATTGTCCAGATAGAAGACTACCTTGACAGAAAACCCAATGCCCTTTCTGGAGGACAGCAGCAGAGAGTAGCCATTGCAAGAGCACTTGTCAAGATGCCGCCTGTATTACTGCTTGACGAACCTTTGTCCAACCTTGACGCAAGATTAAGGTTACAGACAAGGGAGGAGATAAGAAGAATCCAGAGAGAGACAGGGATTACCACCATATTTGTAACCCACGACCAGGAAGAAGCAATGAGTATATCGGATATAATCATTGTAATGAAGGACGGAAAGATGCAGCAGGTGGGCAGACCGCAGGAGGTCTATGATAATCCTGTAAATCTTTTCGTGGCAAAATTCCTCGGAACACCGCCTATCAATATGTTTAACGGATATGTTAAGAATGAAAAATTATATATCGGAAAAGACGAGCTTTTTGATGTGCATGGCGTAAGTGACAGAGAAGTCTATGTGGGCATAAGACCGGAAGGCTTCATTCCTGAAGACAGCGGAAAATTGCATTGCAAAATGGAAAGAATAGAAATTATGGGAAGGGATATAAGCATAGTCTCAGGAAATGATGACTCGGTCAATCCTGTCGTACGTTCAATAATAACCAATGACAGGGTTATTGACGGAACCAAGGAGGAGGTTGCATTCAACCTGAAACCATCAAAAGTCCTTATATTTGATAAGGAGACGGAGGAAAGGATACGTTATGGAGAAAAATAACAACAAAGCATGGCTGTATCTTATACCTGCCATTCTTTTTCTTGGTGTGTTTATGATATATCCGTTAGTGGATGTGCTGATATATTCCTTTGAAGAGGGATATAATTTCGCGTCACAAAGCTACAGCGGTATAGGATTTTATAATTATTCCTATGTGCTTCATGACCCTTATTTTGTGCAGGCATTAAAAAATACAATACTTCTTGTGGCAATAACGGTTCCCACATCAACGATTCTGTCGTTACTTATCTCTGTGGGTTTAAGTAAAATAAAACCGCTCAGGAATCTGTACCAGACAGTATATTTTCTGCCTTATGTAACCAATACCCTCGCAGTCGGTCTTGTATTTATGATACTTTTTAAAAAGACCGCGTATTCCGACGGACTTATAAATGTTCTTATAAATGCGTTCGGAGGAAAGTCCGTGGATTTTATTGACGGTCCGTATTGGGCAAAAATGCTTGTTATGTGTATTTACACTATATGGATTGTAATGCCTTTTAAGATTCTTATTCTTACAAGTGCCCTCGCCTCCGTTAATGAGCAGTATTACAATGCGGCAAGAGTTGACGGAACCTCCGGCACAAGAATATTCTTCAGGATAACACTTCCTATGATTAAGCCGATTGTATTTTATCTTGTCATTACGGGATTTATAGGAGCGTTTAAAGCGTACAGCGACGAAGTCGCACTTTTTGGAACAGACCTTAATGCGGCGGGAATGAATACAATCGTAGGTTATGTTTACGATATGCTTTACGGAAAGAGCGGCGGATATCCGTCCTATGCCTCTGCAGCGGCAATTATATTGTTCTTAATTGTTTTTACCATAACCTGTATAAATCTTATGGTTGGAAGCAACAAAAACGACGGAAAGGAGTAAGTTATGGCTGCTGATATTGATTATGTAAGAATTAATAAAAAATCCCATACAAAGAAAACCGTGGGAAATATCTTTTTATATCTTGTGCTTACATTGTGGGCGATAATCGTACTTTTTCCGTTTTACTGGATGGTGGTTACCTCAATAAAAGGCTACGGTGCGTATAATTCGGAAAAAATACCAAGCCTTATCGCAGCCTCGCCTACATTGGAGAATTACAAGAATGTGTTCACGTCGGTGCCTCTTTTAAGATATCTGGCAAATACTTTGTGGTTTACAGTTGCAACCACCGTATTAATGTTAGTTGTGGTAACCCTTGCAGCCTACGCCTTTGCAAGGATGAGATTCAGAGGTAAAAATATTGTGTTCGGGCTGTTTTTATCGCTGATGATGATACCGTATGAGCTTGTAATCATTACAAATTACGTTACAATCACCAATCTTAATCTCAGGAATACCTTTACGGGACTTATTCTGCCGTCGGTAACCTCGGTATTTTATATATATCTGTTAAAAGAGAATTTTGAACAGGTGCCTGACGAGCTTTACTATGCGGCAAAAGTAGACGGAACCTCCGATATAAAATATCTTTTAAAGGTCATGATACCGATTTGCAGACCGACTATAATTACCATAACGATTCTTAAAGTAATAGAATGTTGGAATTCATATGTATGGCCAAGACTTATTACTTACGACCAGAAATATTATCTTGTGTCCAACGGAATACAGGAGATTAGGGAAAACGGCTTCGGCAGGGAAAATATTCCGGCAATGATGGCAGCAGTTGTGGTTATTTCGGTACCGCTTATAATACTTTTCCTTATCTTCCGTAAGAAAATTATGGAGGGTGTCAGAAGAGGAGGTACAAAAGGATGAAAAAATTTAAAAAAGCCGTTGCGGTCGTTACGATATGCGGTCTTGCGGTATCGTTATTTACAGGCTGCCACGGTAAAAAAAGTAACGTATCCTTTGTGATACCGGAGGAATTTGACACGGACAGGAATTACGAGATTAATTTCTGGGCAAAGTCGGATACCAATGTGAACCAGACAAGGATTTATGAAAATACCATAAGCCGTTTTGAAGAGCTGTATCCTAATATAAAAGTTAATTTAAGGCTTTATACGGATTACAACAGGATTTACAATGACGTAATTACCAATATTTCAACGGATACAACTCCGAATGTATGTATTACCTACCCCGACCATATTGCCACATACCTTACGGGAACGGATGTGGTGGTGCCTTTAGATGACCTTATGCTTGATGAAAATTACGGTCTCGGCGGCAAAGAATTAAAATACGATTCGGTTAAAAAAGAGGAGATAACGGAGAGCTTCCTCAATGAATGTAAGATAGGTGACAAATATTATGCACTTCCTTATATGAGGTCAACGGAAGCCTGCTATATTAATAAAGACATGGTAGAAAAGTTGGGATATGAGATACCAGACGTTCTTACATGGGATTATATTTTTGAGGTTTCAGAGGCAGCAATGGCAAAAGACGAGGACGGAAATTACCTTGTGAACGGTCAGAATGTTCTCATACCTTTTATCTACAAATCCACGGATAATATGCTTATCCAGATGTTAAAGCAACAAGGTGCGGGATATTCCACGGATGACGGCAAAATAGAGATTTTTAACGATACCACCAAAGAAATTTTATACGAGGTTGCGTCCCACGGCAAAACGGGAGCTTTTTCCACCTTTAAGATTTCAAGTTATCCTGCCAATTTTTTAAATGCGGGTCAATGTATTTTTGCCATAGACTCAACTGCCGGTTCAACCTGGATGGGTGCCGACGCACCGCTCAGTGATATAAGTGAGGACAAAATCATTGATTTTGAAACGGTGGTAAGACCTGTTCCCCAATATGATGTGGACAATCCTTCAATGATTTCCCAGGGACCGTCAATCTGTATTTTCAATAAGAGCGACAGCCAGGAGGTGCTTGCGTCATGGATTTTTGCACAGTATCTCATAACCAATGACGTACAGATACCGTACAGCGAGACGGAAGGATATGTGCCTGTTACCAAAAAGGCGGTTAATTCCGCTGAGTACAAGGAATATTTGGCACTTGGCGGAAGTGATGATAACGAGCATTACAGCGTGAAGATAGAAGCAACAAAGCTGCTGCTTGATAACGAGGACAATACTTTTGTTACACCTGTATTTAACGGCTCGGCGTCTCTTAGAAACGCTGCGGGACAGCTTATAGAGAATGTTGTGAAATCGGTAAGACGAAAAGAAACCGTGGATGAAAGTTATATGGACAACCTTTTTGACGAAATGGTATCGTTATATCATCTTGAAGATATCGGAGAAAAAAGCAGACAGGGAGCACTTCCCACAGGTTCAAAAGTCATGTTAATAAGCATAGGTGCGGCATGGCTTATTATGGGTACTGTTTTTGTTGCAAGAAAAATAAAAAAAGAAAAGCATTGCCAATAAACATATTATGATGTATACTTCTGTCAAATATTTACCATTAAGGAGAATGAAAATGAAAAAATTTTTAGCAGTATTAGTTGCTGCAACAACAATTCTTGCACTTGCAGGATGTGGCGCTAAAAAGTCAACAGACAACGGTGCTACAAGTGATAACAGTGCAACAAGTGAGAGTGAAGAGTCAAAGGCTGATGTTAAATCAGAAGGCGTTATGACTTACGATGAATATGTTAAAGCAGATCTTGAGACAAAGGTTGTAGTTGAGACATATGTACAGGCTAAACAGTCTTGGTGGGATAACAAGTGTACACTTTATACACAGGACAAGGACGGAGCATATTTTATCTATGATATGCCATGTTCAGAAGAAGATTATGCAAAGCTTGAAAAAGGAACTAAGATTAAAGTAACAGGTTATAAGGCAGAGTGGTCAGGAGAAGTAGAAATCATCGATGCTGAATTTGAAATCCTTGATGGAAACTATGTTGCCGAAGCAGAAGACGTTACAGCACTTCTCGGAACAGATGACCTTATCAATAAGCAGAATATTTTTGCCTCATTCAAGGGTCTTAAAGTTGAAGCTTCTAAGGATGCAGACGGCAATGATGTAGCTTACCTTTATAAGTGGGACGGCTCAGGAAGTGAAGGAGATGACTTATACTTCAACGTTTCAGACGGAAATAAGACATATACATTCACAATCAGAGCATACCTTTGCGGAAAAGATACTGATGTATACAAAGCAGTTAAAGAACTTAAAATCGGAGATACTGTAGATATGGAAGGCTTCCTCTACTGGTATGAAGGAGTTAATCCGCATATTACATCTGTAACAGTTAAATAAATTTTTAAAAGCTGTCTGTATGGACAGCTTTTTCTTTGTATAATCAGATAATAAGTCTGCTGTACTTACAAATTAAGGAGAAAATTATGAAAAATAAATTGATAAAATCACTGATTCTCGCATCGGTTATTATGGTGGCTGCAACGGGATGCGGTAAAAAGACAGATAATAAGAAAACCAAGCTTGACCCCGACAATCCTGTATCACTTACAATATGGCACTACTATAACGGAAAACAGCAGACTGTATTTGATGAACTTGTGGAGGAATTTAATTCTACCGTAGGCAAAGAGGAGGGAATATATGTTGAGGGTTACAGCCAGGGCTCGGTAGCAGACCTTGAAAAGGCGGTAAATGCTTCGTTAAACGGTGAGGTAGGTTCTGAAAAACTTCCTGATATTTTTTCGGCCTATGCGGATTCTGCATATGAAGCACAGAAAAAAGGCAAGCTTACCAACCTTGCGGAATATTTTACCAAAGAAGAACTTGACAGTTATGTTGATTCATACATAGAGGAGGGGTATCTGGAAGGAGACGATAAGCTCTATCTTTTTCCTGTTGCCAAATCAACGGAGATACTTATGATTAATAAGACGGATTGGGAGCCATTTGCCGAATCTACGGGAGTTACTGTGGAAGATTTGTCTACAACAGAGGGAATAACAAAGGCAGCGGAAAAATACTACGAATGGACGGACAGCCTGACACCTGATATTCCGGATGACGGAAAAGCATTATACGGCAGGGATTCCATGTCGAATTATTTTATAATCGGAATGAAGCAGATGGGAACGGATATATTTGAAGTGACTGACGGACAGGTCAAGTTTAACCTTGATAAAGAGCTTATAAGACGACTTTGGGATAATTACTACGTTCCTTATGTAAAAGGATATTTCTATTCTTACGGAAGATTCCGTTCGGATGATGTAAGAACGGGAGATATTCTTGTATATACAGGTTCAATATCTTCCTCATATTATTTCCCGGACAGCGTTGAAAGTGATGATGAGACATACCCTATAGATTATATTGCCTGCAAATCTCCGTTAATGGAGGGTGGCGAAGAATACAGGGTTCAGCAGGGTGCAGGAATGGCTGTTACCAAGTCGGATGAGAAACACGAATATGCTTCATGTGTATTTCTTAAATGGTTTACGGCAAAAGAACAAAATCTGAGATTTGTAGCAGAATCTTCATATATGCCCGTACTTAAGGAAGCTAATACAATGGAAGCACTGGACAGTATTATTTCACCAAAAAGTACAGGAATTAACAAGAAAGCGTATGACTGCCTGAAAGTTGTATTAACTGATTTTGATAAATCAACACCTTATACAACCAAGAATTTTGATAACGGAACAAAGGCAAGAAAGGTACTTGATTATAACCTTTCCGATAAAGCTGCAAATGACAGGGCTGAAATTGACGAAAAAGTTAAACAGGGAATGTCAAGAAGCGAAGCCGTTAAAGATTACATTACGGATGAAGCGTTTGACGAATGGTATAATGATTTTTGTGAAGCACTTTCCGAATCGGTAAAATAGCATCACAGTAACAAAAAGAACAGGATAAAGCGTAGATGGTTGGAAAAAAGAAAAAAACATTGCTTACAATTGTAATAGTTCCGATTCTGCTTATGGCAGTAATACAGGGAATACTTCCCTTTGTTGCGATTGTAACAAGCAATGTAAGAGGCAATCTGGAAAAAAGCATAATTACCACAAACAGTCATACCGTTGAGAACAGTCAGGTTATTCTTGAGAATGATATGGTTGATAAATGGCGTTCTATTTATAAGGAAAGCGATAATATTAACAGATACCTTGAAGAAACCCTTAAAAAATATAATCTGAATATGCAGAATTTTATGTACTCTGATAACGGGAAAGAGGAATTCCTTGAAAAGATATTTCCTGAAATGATAGATGTATTGCAGTATGCCACAACCTCAGGTCTTTTTGTCGTACTTGTGGGAAATCAGGATATAAACGAAGAAGCACAGTATGACGGATTTTTCCTCAGGGATTCCGACCCGAAAGCCAAGACTTCCCTTAATACTGACTTACTCCTTGAAAGGGGAAGTAAAGAACTTTCCCACAGTATGTCCATATCCCTTGACAGCACATGGAGTTCTAAATTCACCTTTAAAGGTAACGGCAACAGGGAAAGTGATAATTTTTTCTATAAACCTTATGTGGAGGCTTTGAAGCATAAGGATGCGAGCACGGAAAGTCTGGGCTATTGGTCAGAGCCGTTTATTCTTGAGGATTATTACAGTGATAATCACCGTATGATAACATATTCGGTTCCTTTGGTGTATGACGGAGCCGTGTATGGCGTTCTGGGTGTTGAGGTATCGGTAAGTTACCTTAAAACCTACCTCAACGTACAAAATCTTGATGAAAATTCCAATGCAGGTTACATGATTGCCATTGAAAATGAGGATGGCAGCTATAGTGAGATAGTCGGAAAAGGCGTATTGTATGAGGCATCTATTGATGATGAAGACAGATTTGTTCTATCCGAAAATGACAGCTACGGTTTACGAAAGGTTAGTAATGCCAAAATAGGAAATCAGGATATATACGCCATTGTTATGCCGATAAGCCTGTATAACAATAACGTTCCGTATGATAACACCAAATGGGTATTGTGCGGTTTAATATCGGAAAATGCTATTTTCAGTGCAGGAAAAAATGTTTATACCAAAATGCTTATAGCCGTTCTCTGCGGTCTGATACCTGCAGGTATATGTGTGGCATTGCTTACAAGAACAATTACCAAGCCTGTTTACAGACTTATGGCAAGCATAAGAGGCGGATTACAGGGCATAAAAAGTTTTAAATCCTCGGATATCTTAGAGATAGATGAATTACACGATGTAATTGAGAATCTTACGGCTTCCGAAAAAGAAGCGGAGAACCAGCTTCACGAAGAAAAAGAAAGATATCGTATCGCTGTTGAGAGCTCTAATGATTTTTTCTTTACATATCACAGAAAACAAAAGCTGCTTGAAATAGTAAACAGCGGTAAATATGACGGTGTATGGGATTGTAATAAATATCCTGAATTTATGGAAGCGGATTTTGTATATGAAGACGACCGTAAAATGGTTATTGATAAGTTAAGGGGACTGGAAGGAAAGATATATGTGGAATTCCGTCTTAGAACAGATAACGGAAACTATGTATGGTCAAGTATTTCCGGTTCTGTCATGCAGGATGAAAGCGGCGAGGATAATTGTATCGTAGCCTGCGTCCAGAATATACAGAAGCAGAAGCTTCTTGAAGAGGAACAGCATAACAAAGAGATATTAGATGCCGCAACGTTATTTTGCAGGAAAGAATACGGCATAGGAGAAATCAAAACCGTAAGAAATAAACAGCCACATGGTACCATGCTTTTAACCGATATCGATAATTTTACTGAGATTAACGGAAAGTACGGACTTATATTCGGGGATATGCTCCTTGAAAGCCTTGCCAATATTTTTTACAACGAATTTGAAAAATGCGGATTTAAAAAATGTGTATATGTGAGAATCGGTGCAGACCAGTTTATGATATGGATTCCTTACACAGACAATATCGAAGAAGCCGTAGAGGCTGTGGAGTTAAGGTTTGCCAATGTAACCAACAGAAGCCTTAAGCTTAATTTCAGGTGCGGAATAAAGAAAGCGGAGGACAAAGATTCCTATGACGATATTTTTGCAACCGTAAGAAGGGCGCTTCATATAGCGAAAAATTCCGACAGAAATATCATCAATGGGGATGAAGTACCTGACGATACAAAAGAGATTTCCATTAAAGAAATAGGCTCCCTCGGACAGTTCAGGCAGATGAGCATATCATCCCTGGCACTTAATGTTATGGACAGAGGACAGAATATGTATGTTGTGCTGGATGTGCTTATGCTGAAACTGTCAGCGGTTTACGGAGTAACTAATCTTGTAATAACGGGATTTAACAGTGAATATTCTGTAAACAGCCTTCTGTATTGTTTAAAAAAACCGGAAAAATATGCTGAATGGGACGGTATTGTACATTGCACCGGAGCAGAATATGCGGGTTATGTAAATGATATGGAATTACAGAATTTTATGTCTGTTACGGAAAAAGAAAGAAATAATCCTGTTATAACACCTTTCTTTGCAGGAGATGATGAGTTTATCTATCATATGCAGAATAACGGAAGATATTCCGGAAGCATTATATTCTGCTGCGGGGAAAATAATATCAGAAAAAGTGAAACGGAACATAAATATTTCTCGGAAATATGTACAATTATCCAGAACAGGATTAACCTTGATACATATGATAAAGCAGCGAAAGCAAAATCAATATTCCTCGCTAAAATGTCACATGAAATCAGAACACCTATGAATGGAATTATAGGAATGACTGAGATTGCCCTTCAGAATGATCAGACTGAAGAAGGACGTATAGACTGTCTTAAAAAAATAAAAGGTTCATCAAATTATCTTCTGGGTATTCTTAATGATATACTTGATATGTCAAAAATTGAAAGCGGTAAGATGAAACTTGTACAGGACAGATACAACCTTAGAAAAACGCTGGAAAATATTGTAATACTTATCGGACCTAAACTTGCGGAAAAGAATATTGAATTTGTGCAGGATATAAGGCTTATCCACGAATGGTTTGTATATGATGAGTTACGACTTAATCAGGTGCTTGTAAATATTCTCGGTAACGCCTGCAAATTTACGGACAGTAACGGCAGGGTACGTTTGACCGTTACAGAACAGCCTCAGGATAACGGACAGGCAGAGATATACTTTTCCGTCGAAGATAACGGAATTGGTATTCCAAAGGACAAACAGCACCTTATATTTAAGAGCTTTGAACAGGCGGACGATTCCGATAATACAAGAAGAGAGGGAACGGGACTGGGGCTTGCAATATGTAACCGCATAGTCCACCTTATGAACTCCGAGATTATGCTTGAAAGCGAGCCGGGAAAGGGCAGCAGATTCAGCTTTAAGGTTGTCCGTGATATTGTTGATAAAAATGATGTACCTGTGGAAAAAACAGCCGAACAGGTTGACCTTAGTGGAAAACGTATGCTGGTTGTGGAAGATAATGAGCTGAATATGGAAATAATCCGTGTTATGCTTGAAAAATACGGATGTACCGTTGAGGGTGCCGTAAACGGCAAAGAGGCGGTGGACATGGTAAAAAATAATGAGCCGGGTTATTACGACGCCATCCTTATGGATATAATGATGCCTGTAATGGACGGACTTGAAGCAACCAAAAAGATAAGAGAACTCCCAAGGGAGGACTGCAAGAGTGTTCCTATTATTGCCATGAGTGCCAATGCCTTTGACGAGGATGTAAAGCTTTCCATTGCAAGCGGCATGAACGGTCATATATCAAAGCCTATTAACGTTGAAAAGCTGAATGAAATGTTACTTAAAACAGTCAGATAAAGAAAACGGAGGAAGAAATGTTATTAAGTATTGCACTTATTTTACTGGTAGGAATGTCTGCTTCATGGATATGTAAAAAAATTAAGCTTCCGGGACTTTTGGGAATGTTGGCGACAGGTATTGTTCTGGGACCCTACGTTCTTAATCTGATTGACCCGTCAATTCTTAATATTTCGTCGGAATTAAGAAAAATTGCGCTTATAATCATTCTTACAAGGGCGGGACTCGGACTTGATATTACAGGACTTAAAAAAATAGGCAGACCTGCAATTCTTATGTGTTTCCTGCCTGCAAGTTTTGAATTACTGGGTATGATATTAATAGCACCTAAGGTTTTGGGAATGTCACTGCTTGAGGCTGCAATAATGGGAGCCGTACTTGCAGCAGTCTCTCCTGCGGTTGTTGTTCCGAGAATGGTAAAATTAATGGATGAGGGCTATGGCACAGCTAAGGGAATCCCACAGCTTATACTTGCCGGAGCTTCTGTGGATGATGTATATGTAATCGTTCTTTTTTCGACTTTTACCGGAATGATGCAGGGCAAAGGAGCTTCCGTAATCAGCTTCGTTAATATACCCGTGTCTATTATTTTAGGAATCGGAATAGGCATACTTGCGGGGTATCTGCTTGCATTGTATTTTGAAAAAATACACATAAGAGATACGGTAAAAGTATTGCTAATATTGAGTATTTCGTTTATCCTTGTAGCAACAGAAGATATGCTTAAAACGCCTATCAAGTTTTCGGCACTTATCGCAATTATGTTTGTAGGAGTCGGACTGCAGAAAAAACGTGATGTTGTGGCAAAACGTCTTTCAAAAAAATATGAAAAGCTGTGGGTCGCATCAGAGGTATTTTTATTTGTGCTTGTGGGAGCAACCGTTAATATCAATTATCTGGGAAATGTGGGAATTAAAGCATTGATTGTTATTTTTGGAGCTTTGATTTTCAGAATGGCGGGCGTATTTGTCTGCCTCATTAGAACAGAGCTTAATAAGAAGGAACGATTGTTTACAATGATGGCGTATACGCCTAAAGCCACGGTGCAGGCAGCCATTGGAGGAATCCCTCTGGCGCTTCATTTTGCCTGTGGGGAAACGGTGCTGACGATAGCCGTACTTGCCGTTGTCATAACGGCGCCTCTTGGTGCGTTTGCCATGGATTTATCATATAAAAAGTTGTTAAGGAGGAATGAGTAAAATGAAAAATATAGCTGTGGTTACAGGGGCAAGCAGCGGCTTCGGAAAGGAATTTGTTAAACTTTTTGTCAGGAGAAAAGACATTGAGGAGGTCTGGGTTATATCAAGAAATGAGGACAGACTTAATAAAATTAAAGAGCGTTTCGGTAAAAAAATCAAAGTTTTTCCAATGGACTTATCGGTAAAAGACAATATAAAGGCTTTCGGCACGCTTGAGGAATTGAAAAAATGCAATATAAAATACCTTGTGAATAATGCGGGTTGTGCAAAGTTCTGTTCCTATGACGATATCTCAATAGACGAGTCGTTAAACATGATTGACCTTAATGTAAGCGGGGTTGTGGCAATGGGACTTGTGTGTATTCCACACATGGGAAAAGGCAGCCATATAATAAATGTGGCGTCACAGGCATCCTTCCAGCCTTTGCCTTATCAGAATATTTACAGCTCAACCAAAGCCTTTGTCAGGAACTATACGAGGGCACTTAACATAGAACTCAGGGATAAAGGGATTATTGCAACGGCGGTATGTCCGGGCTGGATGAAAACGGAGCTTTACGACAGAGGAATTATCGGTGCGAAAAGGGCAACCAGAAATTTCAGCCACATGGTAGAGCCGTCCGTGGTTGCAAGAAAGGCACTTCATGATGCGGACATGGGAAAAGACATATCCGTGTATAGTCTGTATGTTAAATTCTGCCATTTATTAGCTAAAATTTTACCCCAGAAAATGATGATGAAGCTATGGATGCTACAGCAAAAAGGGTGCCGTTAAGAAATTACGGAGAGATAAATTATCAAAAATCATTGTGTACATTGTAAAATTAAGTGTGTATAATGTCTTGATGAGTTTATTTATACAATAGGAGAAATATAAGTGTCAGATTGTGAATTTTGTGAAAATGAAATAGATTACCATGAGATAATAGATTGTATTACCTGTGCTCTTGACGCAAGGGACCCATATACGGCGGGACATTCCGAGCGTGTCAGTGATATGACACTTAAGGTATGCCAGCTTATAGGACTTAAAAAAGACGATATTTCCAAGATACACATTGCAGCTCACCTGCATGATATCGGAAAAATCGGAGTGCCTGATGCAATCCTTAATAAGGAGGGCAGGCTTACGGATGAAGAATTCGGATATATTAAAAAACATCCTGCAATAGGTGCGGAGATACTAAGCAAATCCAATAAATTAAGTGAATTATCCGATATCGTCCTTATGCACCATGAGCGTTATGACGGAAAAGGTTATCCTCTCGGCAGGAAAGGCGTTGAGATTCCGATAGGGGCAAGAATTATAGCAATCTGTGATTCCATCGATGCCATAACATCTAACCGCTGCTACAGAAAAGCACATGATTTTCAGTATTGCTATGACGAGATAGAGAAGAATCTCGGAAAGATGTATGACCCGATTGTCGGAAGATATGTGTTGGACAACTGGGAAGAGATAATAAGCGTAGTAAGAGATAAGGAGAAGTAAAGCCAAGAATATTTCCCCGCATTTTCCGCATACTAACTCCATAACGAATATAGAAATATTTGCATTGGAGGAAATTAACATGAAGGCGACAGGAATTGTCAGAAGAATAGATGATCTCGGCAGAGTCGTTGTACCGAAGGAAATCAGACGTACCCTTAAAATAAGAGAAGGCGACCCCATGGAGATTTTTACCGAAAAAGACGGAGAAATAATTCTGAGAAAATATTCGCCAATCGGGGAAATGTCGGAACATGCGAGACAGTATGCGGATACTCTTGCACATACCAGCGGTCAAATAGTTATAATAACAGATAAAAATTCAATTGTAGCCGTATCGGGAGCAGGAAAAAAAGATGCCATAGGAAAATCAATTACAAAAGATTTGTATGGCATAATTGAAAACCGTAACGTATATATAACAGGAAAAGGCGATAAAAGACCGGTAAAAATATGGGATGGAATGGATAACCTTTCGGGACAGGTAATAGCTCCTATAATAAGTGAGGGCGATATTATGGGTGCTGTAATCATAACAGGAAAAGATGAAAAAGGTATCATGGGTGATGTTGAACATAAACTGGCAGCATCAGCAGCATCGTTCCTCGGGAAACAAATGGAAATATGATATAACAAAATAAGACCTCTGTCCGTGTTAACAGGAGCAGAGGTCTTGTTTTTATGAAATTTCGGAAGTCTCACCGGGTTTTTCGGAAGCCTCACCGGTTTTTTCAGGACGTCCGCCGTCAGGCATTTTGTCTCCGGGCATATCAGGTGTTTTGCCATCAGGCATACCTGGGCGTTCATCGTCTGACATATCTGGAGGAGTTAAATCTCCGGAGCTGTTATCAGGATTAAATTTGCCACCGCCTGGTCTGTTACCACCGTTTGGATTACCGCCGTTTGGATCACCGCCGTTGCCGCCCGGACCAAAACCGCCCTTTATGTCGGAGTAGGTCATATCAGACTGTGTATATTCTGAAACGGAGGTTCCGTCCGATATTGTACCACCCTTTGAAATTCTGGCATTAAGCTCTGTTACACCGGTAATCGTACCACCTGTATAAAGGGTGTAGGTTTCGCCTGTTTTCATATCCGGAGAAGATATGTTTACCGCACTGTATTTTTTAGAAGGAGTATAGCTTAATATTACATTGCCCTCTGAATCGGCAAGGGAAACCGTATCTCCCGCAGCACCGTTTGTTACGGCTAAAAGAGTACCGCATTGTGTTGAATCGGAAGAAAATCCTTCAGCCATTCCGCTTGAACCTGCAATAAATATATATCCGCCGTTTATCGTGCAGCTTACATCATAGTCAAGACCGCTGTCACCGTCGGATACAGGACCGTCCACAACAACGATTCCAGAATTAATTACAACCGTTCCGTTGGAGTCGATACCATCGCCTTCGGCATTCACATATATGTCACCGCCGTTTATTACCAGCGAAGAAGCGGAATCCTTTGCGGCGTTAATGCCGTCATCGGAAGATTTTATGCTTATGGTGCCGTCATCAATGGTTATATAATGTCCTTCGATACCCTCATAACATTCTGTAATATTAATGGTACCGTTTTCTATGTAGAGATATGTTTCGGCATGGATACCGTCATCACCGCAGTTAATTGTGAAATCACCGCCGGTTATATGTACATAACCTTTGGAGTCATTGCCCGATTTACTTGATTTGATACCGTCATCTTTGCTGTCGATGGTGTAAGTTCCGCCGGCAACAGTTACGGAGTCATGACCTACAATTCCGTCATCAACGGCGTTAATGATATAAGTGCCGTCAACAAGTTTTAAATCATCACGGCAGTTTATGCCATCATTGTAAAGGGCGTTAATGGTAAGCGTGCCGGTGCCGTTAATTGACAGGTCGGTTTCGGAATAGATAACCGCATTATCATCACCTGACTCTCTTTTTGTATCAGAGAGAACGTTTTCGGAACCTTCGGCGAGCGTTATTATTGTTTTGTCAGAGGATTTGACATATATAGGAGCACCTGTTGAAGAACTTAGGGTTACATTGTCAAGGATAAGGCGGACTTTCTCTGAGTCGGGAGCGCTTACGATTATCTGACCATCCGATAGTGAACCGGATATTACATAAGTACCGCCGGAGGTTATTTCTATGGTTTTGTCAGTCATGGTATCCGATAATTCGATTTTCGTTGCCTGACTTTCATCATATCCGGTTTCTGTATCGGCGTCCTTTAAAGTAAGAAAACTGAATTTTGAATTTTCACCGGGTGAAGTGTCTGTTCCGTTCTGTTTTGCCGTTTTATTACCGCGTGGTAAAAGTACAACAGAAAGAATTATGACAGCAAGTATAACAACAGCTATAGGAATTATTATTTTTTTCTTCATAAGCAAAATCCTTTCATATAAGTTGAATTATTTTTACTACTTAATATATTATTTTAATAATGTGACCAAAAAATGAGGTAAATGTGTATATATGGTGAACCGGATAAAGATTCCAATGCAGACCGTTGTTGTCTATCGAATAAAGCAGAATTGCTTGAAAGAAATTGGGTTTTATACTATACTGTAATTTATTGAATTATGCTTATGAGCAGATAAATGTGTGAAACAGATGAAAGCAACTCTATTTGCTGCGAAAAGAAACGGAGGGATTGCCGTGGAAAAAACGAATAAAACTTCCGTGCACACCGCCGTTTTGGTCGTGGCAACGGTTCTCTGTGCGATCCTTGCCCGAGTTTTTGGCAAGCTTGGCTATGCTTATGTGACCCTCGGACTGATCCGCACAATGCTCTATATCGGGCTGTATACGGCGTGGGGTATTTCGATTCAGAAACGAATCGTGCAGGCGCAGGTACGCCGGTATCTGACTGCCGTTTCCGCTTTGATGATTTTTTGGTTTGCATTGCGGACGATGAAATACTATTTCGTCATCGACCCCACTGTGACACGGTATCTGTGGTATCTGTACTACCTCCCCATGCTGTTCATTCCGCTGCTGGCGGTGTATGTCTCCATGTCGCTGGGGAAACCCGAGGGCTTCCGTCTGCCGAAGAAGTCTCTGCTGTTCTATATCCCGACGCTGATTTGCCTGCTGTTAGTGCTGACCAATGACCTGCACCAATGGGTGTTTACCTTCCCCGCAGGAGAGATTTGGTCGGACAAAAATAACGGCTATGCAGCGGGCTATTATATCGTGTTTGCGTGGAATGTCATCTGTGCACTGACCGCCTTTGTCATCATGGCGGTTATGTCACGAAAATCCTCACGAAAAAAGTATCTGCCGATTATCGTTCTCTCGGCATCCATCATCTACGCGTTAATCTATGCCAGCGGAGCAGAATGGATGCAGCTCATCGGCGGCGACATCACAGCGGTAC
>JBNMKN010000006.1:0-32357 GCA_050874365.1 Butyrivibrio sp.
ATTTCTGCGGCTGCTGGATATAATGATACTGTGCTTGTGGCTAGAAACTGCCATAAATCAGTCTATAACACACTTATACTCAGAGGGATTGTTCCTGAGTATATTTATCCACAGGTGGATGGCAATACGGGGATAAATCATGCGATAAATGCCGTAGATGTTGAAAGAGCATTGGAGAAAAATAATAAAATTAAGGCAGTAATAATAACTTCACCTACTTATGAAGGTGTTGTTTCAGATATTGAGGCGATTTCCAAAGCAGTACACAAGAAAAATATTCCTTTGATTGTTGATTGTGCCCATGGTGCACATTTTGGGTTTTGTAATTTTTTCCCCGAAAATCCTATGAGACTTGGTGCTGATGTAGTTATAATGAGTCTCCATAAGACTTTGCCGGCATTCACACAGACCGCAGTGATGTGTGCTAAATCAGGGTTTGCCAATATTGAAGAACTTGATAGGTATTACCACATATACTTAAGCAGCAGTCCGTCTTACCTACTTATGTCATCGATGGAGTATTGCATGGATTATCTGGATAAAAATGTATTTGCAAAATATAGGCAGAATTTAATAGATTTTTATGAAAAATGCAAATTGGAAAAACTTCATTTTTATATGACAGATGATAAGGGTAAAATTGTAATAGGGACATGGGACTGCGATATTAACGGAATACAGTTAAAGGAAATTTTGAGAGAAAAATACCGGCTGGAAATGGAGATGGCGTCCCTAGAATATGTTATAGCAATGACAAGTGTATGTGATACGGAAGATGGATTTAACCGTCTGGCAGCGGCTTTGAAGGAGATTGATGATTCATGTAATAAAAAGCAGAAACAGAAATTTACCGTTCCTGAAAAGGCAGAAACAGCCTGTTCGTTATATGAAGCGGTTTCTGCTGAAAAGAAACTGGTTAAATATAACGATGCAGAGGGAAAAATCAGCGGAGATTTTATTTTTGCATATCCGCCCGGAATACCGGTTATTACGCCGGGTGAAATTTTCAATAAAAAAATAATCGAGTATATTGACAGATATGTAGAATCGGGAGCCAATATGTACGGCATTGATTTACATAAAATGGTTAGTATATGCACAAAAGAAGGATAGAAAATGGCTAAATTATTTGTTATTATGGGTAAAAGCTCAACAGGAAAAGATACTGTATACAAAGAACTTATAAAAAGTGGAAAATTAAAGCCTATTGTAATGTATACAACCCGTCCTATGCGTGAAGGCGAGACTGACGGCAAGGAATATTTTTTTACTTCGGATAAAGATGTGGAAGCTTATCAGGCAGAAAATAAAATAATAGAAATGAGAAGATATAACACCGTGCAGGGACTCTGGCGTTACTATACTCTGGATGACGGGCAGATTGACAGAAATTCAGAGGATAAGTATATCATTATTGCAACACTTCAGGCATATGAAATTTATCTTGCATACTATGGAAGTGATATGGTTATACCGATATATATTGAAGTAGATGACAAAGCAAGAATACACAGGGCAATGGACAGAGAGGACAGGCAGCACCGTCCGGATTATGTGGAAATGTGTAGGAGATTTCTGGCAGATGAACAGGATTTTTCAGAAGCCAATATTAAATCGGCAGGCATTAGTAAAAAGTATATTAATGACGTTCTTTCGGATTGCGTAAATGAAATTTTGCTTGATATAGATAAAATAAACTAATTATGGTATAATGATTTTTATTACAGGAGGCATTATATGGAGATAAAAGTAAATGATATATCCGCTACAGCACAGGTAGAACAGACAACAACAGCAAAAGCCTCTGACAGTTCGTTTAAGTTTATGCTTGTAAGCAATATCCAGGAAAAGGATTTGCAGAATAAATTAAGTTCACTTATGGAAGAGATAGACAAGCAGGGTGAACGAATATCAAAGCATATGGATATTTCCGATATGAAGAAATACAGGGGACTTGTTAAGGAATTTATGAATGAAGTGGTAAACCGCTCCCATGAATTTTCGAGGGAGAATTTTCTGGACAGGCGTGGACGACACAGAGTTTACGGAATAGTAAGGCTTGTAGATAAGAACCTTGATGACCTTGCACAGGAACTTGTGAGTGATGAGAAAGATAACCTTGATATACTTAACAGGGTTGGTGAGATAAAGGGTTTGCTTTTGGATTTAGTAGTTTAGAAAGGGTTAATATATGTCAGAATACAGCAAAATAATAGGACACGAAAATATTATAAGCCAGCTTACATCAGCTGTGAGTATGTCTAAGATTAATCATGCGTATATCTTTAACGGTCCGGACGGCTCAGGTAAGAATATGTTGGCAAAAGCTTTCGCACAGGCTCTTTTATGTGAAAAGCAGGAACCGGAGGGCTGTGGAGAGTGTCATTTTTGCAAACAGGTAGAATCGGGAAGTAACCCTGATTTAATATATGTCAGACATAGCAAAGAAAATGTTATAAGCGTTGATGATATAAGGGAATCTCTTGTTCAGGATATACAGATAAAGCCATACAATGGTCTGCATAAAGTTTACATAATTGATGAGGCAGAGAAGCTGACTGTCCAGGCACAGAATGCACTGTTAAAGACCATAGAAGAACCGCCTGAATACAGTGTTATTATTTTTCTGACTAATAATGCAGATATTTTTTTACAGACAATTTTATCAAGATGTATAGTGTTTAATTTGAAACCGTTAAGGGATGATGTGATAACTGATTACCTTATTAAGACATACAAAATACCTGATTATGAGGCAAAGGTGTGCGCATCATTTGCACAGGGAAGATTAGGCAAAGCGATAAGGCTTCTTGAGTCGGAAGATTTCAATGGAGTAAAGGAAGCTGCGGTACGTCTTGTAAAAAATATATATTCCTACGAGATATATGACCTGATAGAAGAAGTCAAAATGATATCGCAGAATAAAGTTAATATTAATGATTTTATAGATATACTTGAGATGTGGTACAGGGATGTAATTCTTTTTAAGGTAACAAAGGACCCTAATAATCTGATTTTTAAAGATGAAATCAATTATATCCGTAAATCAGCAAGTAAAAGTTCGTATGAAGGACTTGAAAACATCATAAACGGATGTGAAATTGCAAAATCCCGTATCAAAGCCAACGTTAATTTTGATTTGGCTATTGAGCTTATGTTATTGAATATTAAGGAGAACTAGAATGATAAAAGTTATTGGTGTTAGATTCCGACAGGCGGGAAAAGTATATTACTTTGACCCTCTTGATATGGACATAAAAAGAAGTGACCATGTCATTGTCGAGACTGCGAGAGGTGTTGAGTACGGCAGCGTTGTAATGGGGCTTAAAGAAGTTGAAGAAGATAAAGTTGTACTGCCGTTGAAGCCGGTTATCCGTGTCGCAACGGAGGAGGACGATAAGAAGGAACAGGAGAACCGCATCAAAGAGAAAGAGGCATATAAGATATGTCTTGAAAAAATAAGAAAACACGGACTTGGCATGAAATTAATAGATGCTGAGTATACCTTCGATAATAATAAAGTTCTTTTTTATTTTACTGCAGACGGAAGAATTGATTTCAGGGACCTTGTAAAAGACCTTGCATCTGTTTTCAAAACAAGAATTGAACTCAGACAAATAGGGGTAAGAGATGAGACAAAGATTCTCGGCGGTCTTGGAATATGCGGAAGAACGTTATGTTGTCATTCATATTTGTCTGAATTTGCACCTGTTTCGATAAAAATGGCAAAGGAGCAGAATTTGTCATTAAATCCCAGCAAAATATCGGGTGTATGTGGCAGGCTTATGTGCTGTCTGAAAAACGAAGAAGAGACTTATGAATATCTTAACAGCAAACTTCCTCAGATGGGAGACAAGGTAACCACAGTTGACGGATTTACCGGAGAAGTTACTAATATCAATGTATTAAGACAGTTGGTTAAAGTCAAAATAACACTTGAAAATGATGAAAAAGATATTAAAGAATATAAAGTTTCAGAGATAAAATTTAAACCTAGAAGAAGACGCAGCAACATAAATGATGAGTTGTCCGATAAAGAAATCAGGGAACTTGAGGAGCTTGAACGCAGGGAAGGAAAATCTAAGTTAGATGACAATTAATTTAAAAGAAGACGAAAGACTTGATGACCTTCAAAGGAACGGATATAAGCTGATACAGAATACAAAAATATTTTGTTTTGGTATAGACGCTGTACTTTTGTGTTCATTTACTAAGGTAAATGAAGGCGACAAAGTTCTTGATTTATGTACGGGAAATGGGGTAATTCCCATTCTTTTGAAGGGAAGAACCAAAGGAAGTCATTTTTCGGGTCTTGAAATTCAGGATATTAATGTCGATATGGCAAAAAGAAGTGTTGAATATAACGGAATCGGCGAATATGTTGACATTGTAAAAGGAGATGTAAAGGAAGCTTCAGGTATTTTTGGTGGAGCTTCTTTTGATGTTGTGACCTGTAATCCGCCATATATGAATGAAAATCACGGACTTAAAAATCCTGACAGCCATAAGGCAATCGCAAGACATGAAATTCTATGTACATTGGAAGACGTTGTAAGAGAGGGTGCAAAAGTATTAAAACCCGGCGGAAGATTTAATATGGTACACAGACCACAGCGTCTCACCGAAATAATCGGGATAATGGAAAAATATAAATTACAGCCGAAAAGAATAAGATTTGTGCATCCGTTTATTGAAAAGGAAGCTAATCTTGTACTGATTGAGGGTGTAAGAGGAGGCAGACCTATGATAAAGGTGGAGCCGCCTGTTATTGTATATGAAAGTGCCGGAAAATACACTGATGAAATAGCGTCATTGTATACCGAATAGTCAGATTATCAGAGGAAAAAGATATGGATGAATTCCGAAAAGGAAAATTGTATTTGTGTGCAACACCGATAGGCAATCTTGAGGATATGCCTGTCAGGGCAATCAGGGTAATGAAAGAAGCTGATGTAATTGCTGCCGAAGACACAAGAAACAGCATTAAGCTGATTAATCATTTTCAGATTGACACACCGATGACAAGCTATCACGAATTTAATAAATATGACAAAGCCAAGGTTTTGGTTGACAGGATGTTAAAAGGTGAAACCGTTGCACTTATAACCGATGCCGGTACACCGGGAATTTCAGACCCGGGGGAAGAACTCGTAAAACAATGTATTGAGGCAGATATAGAGGTTATTTCCGTACCGGGACCCGCTGCATGTATTAATGCCCTTATTATATCAGGACTTCCTACAAGAAGATTTTGTTTTGAAGCCTTTCTGCCTTCCGATAAGAAAGAGCGAAATGAAGTTCTTAACGAGCTGGCAGCAGAAACAAGAACCATGATAATTTATGAGGCACCCCACAGGCTTGTTAAAACATTAACAGAGCTTATGAATGTATTGGGACAGGACAGAAAAATTGCAGTATGCAAGGAATTAACCAAAAAGCATGAGACCGTGTTCAGGTCGGTTATTTCGGATGCAGTGGATTACTATACGGCAAATGAGCCTAAAGGTGAATATGTGCTTGTTATAGAGGGTCTTGACAGAGAAGTAATCAAAAAAGAAAAACAGGCTGAATGGGAAAAAATGACAGTAGAAGAACACCTTGATTTTTACAGAAATCAGGGGATTGATAATAAAGAAGCAATGAAAATGGTTGCGAAAGACAGAGGGGTATCAAAAAGAGATATCTACAATCTGACAATGAAATAAATGAAATTTTTATTAAGATTTTTAATAAAAAATAAATTACGCCAAAAGGGTTGACATAAGGATTCTTTTGGCGTTTAATATGTCTTACATTCGGAAACGCGGAATCCCGCAGGACTTAGTTAGTCTTTAGTATCGATACATTTCGGATTAAATTCACATTTTATAACTTAATAGAAAGAGGTGTCATGTATTGGCTGAAACCAATGATATTTCTGTAGATGCTCTGGAGGAAATTGTCCGTACCGGAGGAGATGAACTTGTAACCGGCTTTGTAAGATTTAAGAAGGTACATAAGTGTAAAGGTTATAAGGACGCCGGGCATAAGGCTGCCATCAGGTTTTCCAAAATAACGGGAGGCAGAATTTTAGGTAATGGCAGATATGCCGCCGTTATCAGATTCAGATGGATTATTCTGCTGCTTTTACTGGCTCTTGTAGCGCTGTTGTTTGGAATATGGAGAATAACAGGACACGCAGAAGAAAAGGCCGCAGAGAAAATAGTTCCCGCAACCATTGATGTGTTGCCGTCCACAGACAACAGAGGAGATTTTGTTCCCGACACAATGGATATACCGGGATTTTCGGATATTACCCTCACGGATGAGTACAAGAATATTATTTTATATAATCCGTCATCCAATCATTATATGTTAAAATATGCGATTCTGGCAGATGAAGTAAGTCTTTATGAATCAGGGTATTTACAGCCAGGAGAAGTAGAAGAGGCTGATATTTTTAACAAATTGGTCAGAGGTATATATAACGTCCGGATAATAACTACAGGATATGCGGAGGAGGCAGAAGAGCTTAACTCCGTCAGACAAGATATTATTATTACAAGAATTTAGGAGGAAAAGAATGGGCAAGAAGATAATAATGATTCTGCTGTCGGCAGTATTTATATTTACGATGAGTGAGCAGGTAAGGGCAGCAGAGATTAGTACCAACGGAGGAAGCGTAAGTGTTCCAGTAAGATATACCGTGGATAATACCGCATTTACCATAACGATACCAACGGTTATATGGACGGGAGTATCGGAAACGGAGTTTGAGATTACTGCGGGCAATATTAACTTAAGACCTGATGAAGAAATACAGGTTTTTATGAAAGAAGGATGTGACGAGCAGGGTAAAATAAAACTCCTAAGACAGGGAGATACACAGAACTCTCCGGCTCTTGAGACCAGTGTAACCGTTAATGAGACAAGTCTTTCTGACAATAATTACAGAGTCGGAAGATTTGTGGATAAGTCGGGAACAGAGAATCTTGACGGTAAGGTTACGCTTAGTCCGCTTAATGTAAGCAAGGATACTAAGGCGGGAGACTATCAGGCAACAGTTGTTTTTGAAGTGAAGTTAGGTTCTTATGAAGAGTAATAATATCAGAAAATTTATTTTATGTGTTATCGCAGCAATTCTGATACCTTTAAGGGTATCAGGAGCTGCTTACTGGCAGGGTAATAATGTTTTTAACCCTGATGAAGGTAAATTATGGGGCGTTACCAAGGATGAGATAGTGAAAGTAACGGATTATAAAAGAGTATACAGTTTTGACGATATTAATTCTTATTCGGCGTATGTTACGAACAATCCGGGTTTCCTTGGCAACAGCATTGAGAATAGTTTTTTCTGGTTTACAAATTCGAGGCTTGCTTATGTTAAACTATTTAAAGTCCAACCGGGACAGAAGGTATCATTTCTTTTTAATCAGTCTATATATCTGTATTGTGCCGAATTTGATGCTGACTTCAGGCTTGTCAAGGACGGAAACTGGGGAACTAACGGAAACGTTTACGAGATGAGTAATAATACATCATGGATAATGGTGGTATTCAGGCAGGTAAACGGAGATTTAAGTGAAGGTTCGGGAAATGATACGTTTATTAGTGGCAATGATATATTGGCGTATGATAAGCGATATATTATTTTTGAACCCTTTAAGTATACTTTGGATATGAATGGAGGTGTGTATATGGGTTCTACGGCGGCAGTTACAGTGAACAGACTGGGTGTTGAACAGATTACATTACCTACGCCGGAAAAAAGCGGATATGTATTCAAGGGCTGGAAAAGTCCGGGTGGAAAGCTATATAACAAAACCCTGTCTAACGTTTTTGATGAAGAATTGTTTAAAGATACGGTACTTATGGCAGATTGGGAAGAAATTAAAGCAGAAAATATTTCGTTAGACAGGGAATATGCCATACTCGAACAGAACAGCGGTAATGCAATTAATCTCAAAGCAACGGTGTATCCTGATAATACAGTTAATAAGAATGTTACTTTTACAAGCAGTGATGAAAGTGTAGCCAGAGTTGATGCAGACGGTAAGGTTACTGCAGGAAAGACAGGTATTGCGGAAATAACAGCAAGTACGTCCAATGGCAGGACAGCAAAGTGCAGAATTTATGTAATGGGCTTTGAAATATCAGTACCATCTGTATGTAATGTCAATCAGGTATATGAAGTTGATATTAATATATACAATAACGGGAACCGTGACATGGAAGGCAGGAAAAGAGTAATTGTTGATTGCGATGAATCGGTAGAACTGGTAAGAGTAGGAGACAATTTAACAAAATGCTTTGCTGTTGCAGAGAAAAAGGTTGAATATAACGGTGAGTTTGTACCAAAGAATAATGAATTTTTTGCTGATGTTACGGATTCGGAGAAGGTATATTACAGATTATCGGAAAATGAGGCAATAAAAAAAGCAGGCGACTATGAAGGCAATGTAACCTTCACAGTCAGCGTGCTGTAAATTAAGCAAATAATAATGCAAGAGAAATGACAATCTGGACGATTGCAAATCTGAAAACAACCTGCGTGTCAGACCAGCCCTTGTTTTTACGCATATGGTCATGAATAGGTGTACGGGTGTTTTTAAGTATTTTAATCTTGAAGAATCTGAGTAAAAATACCTTAAACAGACCAAGACCGCCATCAACAATAAGAACTAAAGCTGCAGGAATGTAAAGTAAAGGACTTCCTGTTTTTAAAATTGCAAGTGCAAGGAAGAATCCGATAGCTCTCGAACCGGCATCTCCCATTAAAAGTCGGCTTGGTGAAGCGTTGAACCAGAGATATCCCAGCAGACATACTGCAAACAGGAGAATCATATGTTTAACTGTTGAATCAATGCCGACAGGGGAATTAGCACCCTTAATCTGGCATATACCGTATATTGTAAGCATTGATATGATTGAGAGTGTACCGCATAATCCGTCAACACCGTCGGAACAGTTGGTTACATTGATACTCATCCATATTAAAATAACAGCGAGTACACCGAATAACACCGGTGGTACTGTTACCCCTGCATCAGAAAAGAAGAACTGGATATGTGTACCATTGTAATTAATATAAGTAACTGCACATATAACTGCAAGAACAAGGTCAATTAAAGCCTTTTTATATTCGCCCCATGGAGAATCGGAACGGTCATCAAGATAACCGCTGAGCATGGAAGCCGTAATAAGAATTACATAAATTAATATTTCGTTGGAGTAGGGAACAAATAAAATCGTACATAATGCAAATACAAGTACAAAAATTATTCCGGCACCCCTTGGTTTTCCTTCGGATTTCTGACCGTTTACCGCAAATGCACGGCCCTGATCTCTCGGAAGAATATTTTTACAAAGATTAGTGATTACACATGTAGCGATAAATGCTACAAGAATACTGATAAAAGTAATTTCACTTATGTATGAATTACCTAATAATTTTATAATCATAACTTGAGCCTTTCTTTATTTAAAATATGGGAAAATTATAGCACAACAAGGTGGTAATATGCAAAAAAATATGATATAATTTTTCTATGCTTTTAAAGTGAATACGGTTAATAAAATAGATAGGCAGGAAGGCGTATGAACGGTAACAATGTTTTTTTAACAGACACAGATAAGTATCTTTTTGGAAAAGGTACACATTATGAGATTTATGAGAAATTAGGAGCGCATGTTACAGAAGTAGACGGAAGAAAAGGCGTGTATTTTGCAGTATGGGCACCTAACGCAGCGGGTATATGCGTAGTGGGAGACTTTAATAACTGGTGTGGTGACAACTATGAGATGAGAAGGCATGACGATTCAGGCATATTTGAACTTTTTACGGAGAACGCACACGAAGGAAGTCTTTACAAATACCTTATATACACAAGGGACGGCAGGATGTTATACAAGGCTGATCCTTATGCAACATACAGCCAGAGAAGACCGGATAACGCATCTATTGTATATGATATTAACAGATATCAGTGGAATGACGGACAGTGGCTTGCAGAGGAAGAAAAGGTAGAACCAACCAAAAGACCGATGGCAATATATGAAGTCCATCTCGGATCTTGGAAAAAGAAAGATGACGGAACCCCTGAGGGATTCCTTAATTACAGGGAATCGGCAGTACAGCTCGTTGACTATATGAAATATATGGGATATACACATGTTGAGCTTATGGGAATAGCAGAGCATCCATTTGACGGATCATGGGGTTATCAGGTTACAGGATATTTTGCTCCTACGTCAAGATACGGAACTCCGGAAGACTTTATGTATTTTGTAGATTATCTTCATCAGAATGGAATAGGAGTAATTCTTGACTGGGTACCTGCACATTTCCCAAAGGATGAACATGGACTTGCTAATTTTGACGGTACACCTACATACGAATATGCGGATAGCAGAAAGGGTGAACATCCTGACTGGGGAACCAAGATATTTGACTATGGAAGAACTCAGGTAATAAGTTTCCTTATATCCAATGCTTTATATTGGGTAGAAAAATTCCATGTAGACGGATTGCGAGTAGACGCAGTTGCATCTATGCTGTATCTTGATTACGGAAGAAATCAGGGACAGTGGGTTCCTAATAAATACGGTGGAAACGGTAATCTTGAAGCAATGGATTTCTTCAGACACCTTAACAGTGTTATGCGTTCAAGGAATCCAAGAGCTATAACAATTGCAGAGGAATCAACTGCATGGCCGGGAATAACCGCATCTGAGGAAGAAGGCGGTCTTGGATTTACATTCAAATGGAATATGGGCTGGATGCACGATTTCCTTGAATATATGAAGCTTGACCCTTATTTCAGATCCAATAATCACAATAAGATGACATTTGCAATGACTTATGCCTACAGCGAGAATTTTATTCTTGTACTTTCACATGATGAAGTTGTTCATCTTAAATGTTCAATGATTAATAAGATGCCGGGTGAATATGAAGACAAATTTGCCAATCTTAAAGTAGGATATACATTTATGATGGGACATCCCGGCAAGAAGTTATTATTTATGGGACAGGATTTCGGACAATGGGCTGAATGGAGTGAAGCAAAATCATTAGACTGGCATCTTACCAACGAGAATATGCACAGTGACTTACAGAAATATGTTAAGAGACTCCTTTCAATATACAATAAATATAAGTCATGTTATGAACTCGATCAGAATCCTGAAGGTTTTGAATGGATGGACCCTGATGACAATACCAGAAGCATATACAGTTTCGTTCGTAAGACATTGGATGGAAGAGACAGCATATTGTATGTATGTAACTTTACACCTGTGGAGAGACCTGATTTCAGGGTAGGTGTTCCATGTCCGGGCAGATATACTCTCCTTTTGAACGAGAAGTGTGAAGAGGGTACAGAATATATTGCAGAAAAGATTCCGACGGACAGAATGGAATATTCTATACCGCTTCCTCTGGCACCATACGGAACGGCAGTAATTAAATTTAATTATAAAAAAGTCAAAAAACCGATAAAAAAATCTAACAAATAAACCGAAATAGACTGTGTAGATATTACACAGTCTATTTTTTTCTTGGTTTAGGAGAAGTTATATGAGAATTGACGTCAATAATGATAATAAAGTTAATGTTAGTAAAGTTAATGAGATAGATAAAAATGTTACAAAGACAGCAGGTGCGGATAAAAAGGAGATATTTGATGCCGGCATAATGACAATGAAATCTTCTGATGTTAATAAAAGCGGTAAGGTATTTGGAATACTTGAACAGGATATTTCAGCAGAGGATATTAAAGCAAAGGCAGAGGTGCTTAAGGATAATTTATCGGTAATCGAAAGCCAGATGGAATCCGGAAATGTTGTAAAAGTAGATGATGAGGGAATTGATATTAACAATACCAAGACCGATAAGATTGTTACTGTTGTTGAACGTATCCAGATAAAGCTGGCTGCATATTGTGATGATTTTAATATTACGGCGATAGGAATAGATATGGAGGATATTAAGGCTGTAACGGGAAATGCGGCAACTTATAAAGCAGCATCACTTATGGCTGACAGCGAAAAGGCGTATCTTGTAAAAAATCAAATGGAGCCAACCATTGAGAATGTGTATCATGCCATCCATTCAGGGGCAAAGGATAATACAACCAATCTTTTAACGGATGATGAGTGGAACGAAATGCTTCCCCAGGTGGAAAGCATTATAAGCGATGCAGGTCTTGATGTTAATGAGGATACATTAAGACTCAGCAGATATATGATTGATAATGAGATTCCGCTTGATAAAGAAAATTTACAGTATTTTGATATGTTAAATAAGCTTGAGACTCCTGATGATAAGACGGTTACGGAAAGAATTGCAGCAACGGTAATTGAGGGTAAATCTCCTGAAAAAACAAAAGTAACGGGAGAAAAACAGCCTTTTGAAAATACGGTAAGGGCAATGGCGGTTCTTGCACAGGCAGATATGTATAATATAATGGCGTTTGCCAAAGAAGATGTCAAAACTCTTGATGTTCTTGCGGATATTGAAGCAGAAGATGCAGGGATTGAGCCTGACTTTAGCAATCAGACATTTACAAGGACCTATAGAATGATTCAGGAAACCAGACTGATGATGACGATTGAAGCCGGCAGATTTCTTGAAAATAACGGAATATCCGTGAATACAACGGAATTATCGGAACTTGTGGAAAATCTTAAAAAATACGAAGCTGTTGCAATGACTGAAAATACGGATACGGAAGCTGCGGTTGAGGATGTGGAAAAAGTAAATGATATACTCCTTGCAATGGAGCAGTTAAAAACATTACCGGCAGCAGTTCTCGGAGAGGTTAAAGACGAGAAAGAAATAACACCTGAACTGCTTTCTGTAAGAACCGATAAAAGCATGGCTGCGGCAAAAGAGTACGAAACACTTAGCACGGAGGTGCGTACTGACCTTGGCGATAATATTAATAAGGCGATAAAAGCAAGCACGGATGACATATTGTCGGGTATGGGATACGAAGATAACGAAGAAAACCGAAGAGCCGTAAGAATACTGGCATACAACAATCTGGAAATGACGAAAAAGAATATTGACAGAATAAAAGACCTTGATAAATCCGTTAATCTTCTTTTTAAATCAATGACAGGTGAAAAAACACTTAAAATGATTCGGGAGGGCAAGAATCCCCTTACAACAGATGTCAGGGAATTATGTGATTATTTTAATAATATTCCCGATGAAGAAAAGATTGAAAAATACAGTGAGTTTTTATACCGACTTGATAAGGATAATAAAATAACCCCTGAAGAAAGAGAAAAATATCTGGCGGTATATTCACTTATAAATAAATTTGAAAAGGACGGCATGACGGCACTCGGTCAGGTATATGACTGTAATATGGAATTTACCATGGGAAATCTTCTCACCTCATATATGACGTTAAAAAGCGGTGGCGTGGACAGGACTGCAAAGGAAGATACAGGAATAGGAGAAATAAAGGATAAAGTGTCCTATTATAAACATCTTTTTGCGGAAATCAGTAATAAGGTAACGCCTGAGACACTTGAAAAAGTCACGGATATTGATGATTTGTCCTTTGAAAAATTTGCCGAGCAGGTAGAAAAAGAATATGAAAACGATATCAGCGAAGAAAATATAAAAGATATTGAAAATGCCGTTAATGCGGAAAGCGATGTAATGAAGTTTGTGGCTCAGTATGAAGTGCCGGCTACAATCAATAACATAAATGAAGTCAGAAAGCTTTTAAAAGAACCTGAAAAGGTATTTGAAAAAACAGACGGAGCTACGCTTTCAGACAGCACAGATGATAAAGATAAGCTTCTGCAGGAATATGAGACAATAAGCCAAAAAGCCCATGAAGATGTTATGAACAGCCTTTATGACAATCATGATAAACTCGATATAAGAAGTCTTAAACAGATAAACACAAGTATGAAGCTTTTAAACGGGTTGGCAAAGAAAAATAATTTCTTTTTCCCATGCATACAGGATGGCAGGGAGATACTTGTAAATCTTAAAGTTGTGGAAACAGGCAGCGAAAAAGGCAGTTTCCAGATTAGTTTTAGCGGTGAAAAATACGGAAAAATATCGATTGAAGGAAAAATTAATAAAGATTCGTTAAACGTGAATATTTTAACCGATAACAACGAAGCAATAGAAAGCATACAGGAAAAAGCAGAAGAGATTAAAGAAAGGCTTACCGATTTTAACAATGTAAATATTACAATGGGTAAATCGGATGAAATGCCGGGGATTAAGGCAAAAACCGGTGAGAATGTATCTACGGAGAAATTATTTAAAACAGCTAAAATTTTTATCATGGAATTTGCTAATTAAAATCAATAATCTGACGATATATAAAGTATGAAAATGTAAAATAATAACAGGCATAAAATATAGAAAGTGGTGGAACAATGAGAGTAAACTGTAATATATCAGCAATAATTGCTAATAATCAGTTATCAAAAAGCGAAGACGCATTAAGCAATGCAATTGAAAGACTTTCATCAGGTCTTAGAATAAATAAAGCAGAAGATGACGCATCGGGAATGGCTATCTCCAAGAAGATGCATGCACAGATAAAGGCGATTGAACGTTCAGCCAATAACACACAGGATGGCGTTTCTGTAGTGCAGACGGCAGAGGGAGCATTGAGCGAGCTTGAAAATATTCTTCAGAGAATGAGGGAATTATCGGTAAAAGCGGCATCTGAGACAAACAGTGGAGAAGAAAAAGATGCTATACAGGTAGAAATTAACCAGCTTTCAAAAGAAGTAGACCGAATTTCCACCAGTACAGAATATAATACAATGACGCTTCTTGACGGAACTTTGCAAAGAAGAGCTTATGCGGACAAGAATGATGTAAACGCAACCATATCAGACACGGTAAAAGCAGGAGAATATTCCATTGAAGTGACCAAGGAAGCAACCAGACCGTCGGTTGATCTTGACTTACCGGCAAATGCACCATCGGCAGGATATATAAGTATCAATGGTGTGAAAGTTGATATCGCAGCCGGAGAAAGTATCTCAAGTATAGAAAGCAAGATTCAGGAAGCCTGCGAAAGATCTAATGCCACAATGAACAAAGATAACGGCACAATGACAATTTCCGGAAAGATGTACGGAAAAAACGAACAGCTTAAAATTACGTTTTCAAGTGCAGAAATAGCGGGAATTTTCGGACAGACAGAGACTAATATCAGAGTAAACGGTACGGATTGTGAAGCAACATTAAAGAATGGTTTTTCATCAACCGCGACAATAACTACAGAAGGAACCAATATAACGGTTAAAGATATCGGTTCCTTTGAAATGGATATAGAGATACCGGGTGATACAAAATATGCCGAATGTGTTATTAAGGCAACTGACATAGGTATTATGAGAATTCAGGCAGGAGCCAACGAAGGTCAGCAGCTTAGCATAGATATACCTGAAGTGAGTATGCACACACTTGGTCTTGATAATCTTAATCTCAGGACAGAGGATTGCGCAAAAGATGCAATGACAAGGCTTGACGGTGCAATCAGCAAAGTATCATCAATAAGATCAAAACTTGGTGCATACCAGAACAGACTTGAAACAGCAACAGGAAATCTTAACGAATATAATGAAAATATAACGGCTGCACTTTCCAGAATAGAGGATTGCGATATGGCAGCGGAGATGACAGAATTTACTGCCCAGAATGTAAAAACACAGGCAGCAACATCAATTCTTGCACAGGCAAACCAGAGACCGGAGACTATATTGCAGTTATTACAGTAATTAGAGGTGACTATATTGACCAGAGAGCAGTTAAAAGATTATGGAATAAAGGTTACTCAGGCGAATGGAACAGAACTTGTCAAACTGACATTGGAATTCGCTGCAGAGTATGTGGGTGAAGCAGAGAAGTCTGTAGATGACAGAGATTTATTTACAGCCAAGCTTAATAAAGCAAGGGCTTTCATAGCACATCTGATATCATCTTTAAATATGCAGTACGAGATAAGCGGCCAGTTACTTAATATATATTTATATCTTAATTCTGAACTGTTAAAGGCAGGAATTAAGGGGGACACCACATTACTTCCCAGATTCAGAGGTATACTGCTTAGTCTGTCCGAGGCATTTGGAGAGATATGTAAAGAAGACACTAACGGACCGGTGATGGAAAATGCCGAGCCTGTGTATGTGGGACTTACTTATTCCAAAGGAAAATTGAATGAAAGCACTTATATAGGAGAAAAAAGCAGAGGCTTTACCGTTTAGGTAAGCCTCTTTTTTTCATAACATTTCGGCAGGGATTTCAACATTGGATTCTTTTGCACGTTCCAAAAGAAACATATATCTTTTCTGGACGGAATTCAGTTCATATATGCTGCTGTCTATTAAGTAGGGGTCGAGGGCATAATCAAAGCTGGAATAGGCAGCGGCAAGAGCGTTTTTTGTACTTTTAAGTTCGGATAAAAGATATTTCTCTTCATAGTTTACACTTGTTTTTCTTTTTTTCATGGTACTTATCCTTTCTCTGATGTAAAAAGTATATACAGAAAAAGGATAAAATATACAATCGAAGGTGCAAAAAATACAATATATATGTCAGAAAAAAATATTTTTTTAATCAGTTGACGTATGAAAAAATATGGTATATCGTATCAGTTACACACAGACATGTGTGTCTGAAATTCAGAAATTTCTAACTGCAGTGGATAACCGGAGGTGATAAGCCATTATTGGTTTATTTCTGGGAGTCTTAATCATAACATCAGTTGTATATGATGTCTTTTACACTATAATTCCCAATTATCTGATTTTAATAGGATATGGCATGATGATTCCCTATATAGTGATTGTGAATGGACCGGGGGAAATACCATTTATTTTAATTAGGATAATTGCCGTAACGGCAATATTGCTGGTTGTATATTATTTTGGCGGAATAATGGCAGGCGATGTTAAATTACTTGGACTGATAAGCGGATATTTATGCGGCACAGATGTGATAAAGTACATTATTTTGGTATTTTATTTTGCCGCATTCATCGGGATTGTCAAAGTTCTGATGACCTTTATCATTGACAGGGAGACTCCTAAGAATGTGACAATTAAATTTTCGTGCCCGATTTTTCTGGCATATCTTGTACTTTTTATTACGAAAGGAGGTATCGGTTGAAAGAAAAAGTGTGTTGCGTATATGATACGGACGAACGTTATGCTGTTAAATTAACCGAAGCAATGAACCGGAGCGATAAAGTTCCGTATAAAGTCATGGCGTTCAGTTCCGAGGAGGCATTGAGAGATTGCAACAGAAATTGTGAGATAGAAATGCTTTTGACAGGTGAAAATATTGACGCACAGGTAATATCGGAAATCAGACCCGCTTATGTCTATACATTGGGAGAGGGTAACGATGATATCGATAACAATTTTATTAACAAATATCAGGCGACAGAGCGGATAATCACATTGCTTTTCGCAGGAATGAAAGATTCGGGAGCGGAAAGTAATAATGGCAAAGCCGATGTTACGGCAGTGTATTCGCCCTCCACATGCTGCTTTAAAACAACTATAGCACTTGCATATTGCAGACAGCAGTCAGCCCGTAAGAAAGTATTGTTTATAAGTTTTGAAGAATTTGCGGGACTTGACAGCTTTTTTGACAGACAGGAAAAAGATTTATCCGAAGCATTATATTATTACATATCCAAAGGAAACGATAAAATATCCAAAATAGTTGAATGTATCGGAACAGGAAGGGAATTTGATTACCTTTATCCTGTAAGCTGTCCTGAAGATGTGGGAATTATTTCTGCGGAAAAGTTATATGAATTTGTGAAAGCGGTTGCATGTTCAGGAATCTATAAAGAGATTGTTGTAGACATGGGCAGTCTTTGTAATAATCCGTTTGAATTTATAAGCCGCTGTAATAATATCCTGATGCCGGAGGCTATCGGTAATGTGGGAAAAGAAAAGCAACAGAAATTTATGGATTATATTGCGAAAAGCAGATTTAAAACCATAAGTAACAAGGTACATATTATCAGACTGCCTTTCAGGCAGAATCTTTTCGGGGCTTCGATAACGTCAGATACGGTTTCCGGTGATGACGTGACAAAAGCGTTACAGGAAGTGATATATGAATGAAGAAATAGCAAATTATATAAGAACCCAGATACTTTTAAGAACTGACCCGGGACATGATATCGGATATGATGAATTGTCTGCCCTGATAGATCGGATACTGATAGAAATAAAAAGTAAATATATAATCAATGTCATTGACCGCATGAATATAGCAGCTTTTTTGATGAATGACATTAAAAAGCTTGGAATATTACAGGAACTTCTGGAGGATGACACTATAACTGAGGTCATGGTAAATGGGTATAACAATATATTCTATGAAAGAAGCGGACACATATTCAAATGGGACAGGCAGTTTGAGTCAAGAGAAAAACTTTGTGATGTAGTGCAGAGGATTGCAGCTAAGTCGAATAAGATTATAAATGAAAGTGTACCTATTGCAGATACAAGGCTTGATGATGGGTCAAGAGTTAATATTGTATTAAACCCTGTCGCTATCGACGGACCTGTGGTAACCATAAGAAAATTTTATAATACTCCGTTATCCATGGATAGGATGATTGAAATAAATTCAATCACTAAGGAAGCAGCGGACTTTCTGAAAAATCTTGTAGAAAATAAATACAATATATTTATAAGCGGAGGAACTGGGTCAGGCAAGACAACCTTTCTTAATGCACTCTCAAATTATATTCCCTCTGACGAGCGTATTATTACAATAGAAGATTCGGCAGAATTACAACTGTCGGAGACGGATAACCTTGTAAGGCTTGAAGCAAGAAATGCCAATATTGAAGGTAATAACGAAATTACTGTAAGAGAATTAATTAAAGCTTCGCTGAGAATGAGACCTGACAGAATTATTGTCGGGGAGGTCAGAGGTGACGAGACAATAGATATGCTGCAGGCAATGAATACAGGACATTGTGGCTCTATGAGTACGGGTCACGCAAACGGACCTGAAGATATGGTGGTACGTCTTGAGACTATGGTGCTGCTTGGAATGGATATACCATTGAAGGCTGTCAGGAGTCAGATAGCATCAGCTATTGATATAGTAGTACACCTTGGAAGGCTTAGGGACAAGTCAAGAAGAGTTCTCAGTATAAGTCAGGTTGAGAAGAAGGTTTCTGACAATATAGTTCTGATACCGATATATGAATTTCTGGAAGAAGGTGAAGATGAAAAAGGAAAAATCAAAGGTTCGCTTAAAAGAACTGATAGGAAATTTATCAAAAAAGAAGAATAGCATAAATGGAATTTTATTTATAAGATGGTTTTTTGAAGCAGCCGTAATAGTGAGTTTAACGGGATATCTGTTTTACAATTCGGTAAAAGCCGTGTTTATCCTGTCTCCGTACATTATTTTGCATATACGGCTTAGAAACAAAGCCAATGTTGGAAAATGCAGGGAAAAAGAAATTGCTTCATTTAAGGATGGAATAAGATTTGTAAATAACAGTATGCACGCCGGCTATTCCATTGAGAACTCTTTTAAAGAGGCTCTTATCCAGATGGAACAGGTATATGGAAAGGATAATTATACCTACAAAGGATTTAAGAAAATAGTGGGAAGAGTTATGTTAAATATTCCTATAGAACAGGCATTTTATCAGTATGCCGTTGAATCCGCAACAGAGGAAATAATGGATTTTGCCGAGATACTTAAATATGCCAAGCGTTCGGGTGGAAATATGTCCAATATAATAAATAACACCGCCAATATAATCACAGAAAAAATCAGCCTTAAGCAGGAGATAAGCACTGTGATTGCCGGCAAAAAATTTGAACAGATGATATTAAGCGTTGTTCCGGCAGGAATAATATTGTATATGAGAGTATCATCTTTCGGGACCATCGAAAAACTTTATGGAAATCTGTTTGGAATAATTGTAATGTCTGTATGTCTTTTTATCTATATAGTTTCTGTAATTATCGCATCACGGATATCATCAATTAAAATATAACTATGAATAAAAATAAAATACTGATTTTTATTGTTGTTGTAACAGTCATTGTGGCTGTTATCAGGACAGTTTCTGCGCAAAACCAGGTTAAGCAGTTAAAAAGAGAAGGATATGGCGGAGGTGACAGGGAATATTCTCTCATTATGGAAAAGGATGGCAGAGACTGTGAAGTTAATCTTACAGTTAATCCCAAAACCCCGGATGAAGCTGAACTTAATAAATTGTTTGAAGACATTTATGAAAAAATACTGACTAAAATAGTGGGAGATAATAACTCGCTTTCGGAAGTAACAGATAATCTTGATTTTACATATAGCACTGAAAGCGGAGTAACAATACAATACTTTATTGATGACTACAGTGTAATTAACAGTTTTGGAGAAGTTAATAATAAAAGTCTGCAATCTCCTGAGTCAATTAATATATCGGTTGAGCTTCAATATGGAGATAAGTATAAGATATATAAAATTCCTGTAGTTGTATTGCCGGGACAAATAACGGAAGAAGAACAGATAAATACTGAACTTAGTAACCGTATTAATGGTGAAAATACAAACAGTGATTATGCAGAACTTCCGGAAGAAATAGATGGCAAAAAAGTTAAATTTTATGAAAAGAAGAAAAAAATACTCCCATATTTCTTTGCAATGTTTCTTATCATTGCATTTCTGATTTACTACTACAAAATATATAATCCCAAAATAACCAAAGAAAAAAGAGACAAATTATTGATAACTGACTATCCGGAGATTGTATCAAAACTATCTCTGCTTATGGGTGCTGGTATGAGCACTTATAATGCCCTTATTAAAATAACGGATGATTACAAAAAAACAGGAAAAACAAAACCTGCGTATGAAGAGCTTTCCGTATGTCTTAACAGAATATCTGCAGGAATACCGGAAACAGATGCGTATGTGGAATTTGGACAAAAATGTAGTGCTATGTGTTACATAAAGCTGGGTAATCTTCTGTCACAGAACATAAGTAAGGGAACAGATAATATTTTTCAGTTATTAAAAGAAGAAACAGAGAAAGCATTTGAAGACAGAAAAGCTTTAGCAAAAAAACTAGGAGAGGAGGCAGGAACCAAACTACTCTTGCCGATGACGATGATGTTATCAGTAGTTCTGATAATAATTGTGATACCGGCGTTTATGTCATTTTAGGAGGAAATTATATGAACAGAGTAAAAAGATTTATAAAAGACGAAGGTGGAATGGGCGTTGTCGAAGTTATTTTGATAATAGTTGTCCTTATAAGCCTTGTATTGATTTTTAAAACACAGATTACCGCCGTTGTAAAAAGTATATTTACAAAAATAACTAACGGTGTGGCAGGCATTTAATTTGTTATAAACCCCGGATTAGGAGAATGATTATGAAAAAGATAAAAGGCAGCGTTACTCTTTTTGTGGCTATGATATTTCTATTGGTTATTACTGTAATTATAACCGTTATCACATCAGCCAGAATTCAAGGCGCAGGAATAATGGTAAGTACATCGGTATCTGGTTCTTTAGATTCTGTATTTGCCGGATACGATAAGGAATTATTTGATAAATTCGGGGTTTTGCTTTTTAAAGGTGAAGATAAGGATGCGGTTATTGCACAACTTAATGAATACCTTAAAAAGAATATGGAAAATACAACAGGTATGGATTTGTATGGAATAGAGTTAAAAGGAATAGAGCTTGATACTTTAACAAGCATAACAGATTACGGAGGACTTTTATGGTTTGAAGAAGCTGTTGATTATGAAAAGTATGCCAAGGTAATCAATCTGGCAGCAGATTATCTCAATATAGAAAATTCTGAAGAACAGAGTGATGCAATCCAGAAAACAATAGATGAAATGGAACAGATATCCGACGTGGCAGAGATTATAGATGACAAGCTACAGGAAATGATAGTGCTTGTATATGGATTTGAAATAAATAATGGACATGTGTCTATTAATGATTCCAAAGATAATTATATTGTTCAACCGGCTTTAAAAGACAAAATATATACTGACAAAAACAGGGCATTTATCGATAACTTTTTTTATATGGATGAACAATTGAAAAAAATAAAAATATATATGGCAGGTAATCAGTACAGCGAAGCTGAAAACATCAAGCTGGATTTTGAAAACAGGTTAAGCAACATAATATCAACTATAGAAAAGCTGGAATATTTTCTTGGAATAGTTGAGGATGGCTGCACAGAAATAGAAAAACGAGCCGATAATGTAAAACAATATGTAACAGAATCAAAGGATTTATTAGGAGAAGCAGTTGCTGAAAGTTTTTGTATGGAGATGGACTCGTTAAAGGATTACAAAGAGATACTTAAAGAAAATGTGTGTGATATTGTGACCTTTAAAGAGACTTTAGAGACTGACAAAGCCATTTTAACTGAAATGATTCCATTAATACGAACAGTGTCGGATGAGAATGATTTTCAATATCTTAAAGAATTGGCTGACGGATATGATTGTGACGGTCTTGCTATCAATATAGACAGTTATATACAAAGAAACAAAGGGAACAATCTTTTCAAATCGTTAAAAAAGCTGTTTTCACAGGGCATATTAGGGCTCGTATTGCCTGAGGGTGACATTATATCAGGCAGATATATAACACAGACAAAATTACCGTCATCATATATTTACGGCTCTGATAAGGATTATTATCAAGGTGAGAATAATGCAACAATACTGGCAAAAGACATAATTTACGGCGAATATGTAATGGATAATTTTAATTCATATACAGATGAAAAAGAAGGAGCGGTATTTAACTATGAAGTGGAATACATAATAAACGGTGAACAGTATGATGCTGCCAATCTTTATGAAACAGTTAAAAAAATCGCTGCAATAAGAAGTGTAGTGAATTTTGCCTGTATAATGACAGATTATGAAAAGAAAAATCAAGCAGAGGAATTAGCAGAAATAACGTTTGGCTGGACGAATATACGACCGCTTATAAAAGCCATGAAATATGTGTATCTGTACATGTGGGCGTATGCCGAAAGTCTTGCAGATGTGAAGGCATTATTGTCAGGTTATAAGACAGGACTTATTAAGACAAAGGATAAATGGCAGGTCGGTTACACAGATTTTCTGACGCTTAATCTGGAGATAGATGAAGATGCTTATAAAAGTGGATTAGGTTATGAAATGTATTTACGTGCATTACTTAAATTTCAGGACAAAACAGAAAAATCCTCAAGGACAATGGATTTGGTGGAACTATGGGAAAAAGCAAGAGGAAATAAAGATTTTAGTATTAAAAATTATATTTATGGCGTAAGTGGAAAAATATTATATACAGTTAAAGGTATTAGCAAGGAATATACATATTCCTTTGGACAGACATATTAAGAGAAAGGCGGTATAAGATGCTCCCTGTCAGAAAAATAAGAATATTAATGCAGAAAGATTATAAACAAAGAAAAAAACTCCATATAAAAAAACGACAGGGAGTGTCTTATACCGCTTTTTCAATTAATGCAAGCCTGACACTTGAAGCAGCACTTGTGTTACCTGTATTTCTCGCAGCCTTGGTTGCGGTGGTATTTTTTTTACAGGCGATACAAGTACAGTCAAGAATACAACAAAGTCTTTACAATCAGGTTAAGAAGGTGTCCGGATATGCTTATTATATGAATATTGCCGATATGTCAGAAAAGGCAGAACAGGTTATGCAGGCTGAATATGTAAAATATGCGGTGATTAACGAAATCGGAAGAGATTATCTTGACAAATCAGCTATTACAGGAGGCAGTAAAGGAATACATATAAATTTCCTAGTGGATGCAAGAAAAGGAATCCTTGATGCAGAACTGGACTACAGTATGGATATACCATTTAACCTTTTAGGGTTACCCTCAATTAAATTTTCATCAAGGCAGAGATGCCATACATGGATAGGAAAGACAACCGGGGACAAAGAACGAAACAGTGAAATAGTATATGTAACGGCTAACGGAGAAGTGTACCATTTATACAGTGACTGCAGCTATCTTGTATCGTCAATAAAAAATTGCAAAGGTACAGAAATTGCAGATAAAAGAAACAGCAGCGGTGAAAAATATAAGCCCTGCCAATTATGTTGTAAGGAAAATGAAGAACTGGTTGTGGCGTTCTACACGGATTACGGAAACAGATATCACAGTCTGAGTATATGCAGTAATCTTCACAGCAATATATTTTCTGTGGATAAGGAAACCGCACAGGAAAATTACAGATTGTGCAGTAAATGCGAAAAGAGGAAATGATATGGTAAATGGAATAATTATGACAGTGCTTACAATAGAGTCAATTTCAGATATAAAAACAAAAAGTATGTCATGTGTGAGACTGACAATATATTTTTTGTTGGCTCTGTTTGGAAATCTTATATTGGGCTATCAGTCAGTTATGTCAATGGCAGGAGGGATAGCAATCGGTGTTATTGTCCTTGTATATGGTATTGTAACAAAGGAAGGAATAGGATATGGTGACGGAATTATGTTTATGTGCCTTGGAACAGTATTGGGAGCATCACAAAATCTCAGATTATTATTTTTATCTTTAATATGTGCAGCGGTAGCAGGCGGTATTTATGCCTTGGTGTTTAAAAAAGGAATAAAAACAGAGATTCCGTTTATTCCGTGTATACTTTGCAGTTATATTTTTATGACAGCGTTGAGGGCATTTGTATGAGAGCAAAAGGAATGTTTACAATAGAGGCAGCATATATTTTTACTTTTATTATGGTAATTATATACGGAATCTTTCATATAACTTTTTATCTTCACGATGTAATTGTAAGCGACAGCAGTAAAATTCAGGCGGGAATACGACTTTATGAAGCAAAAGCCTTTTATTATGATGCTGGTAAAGAAAAGATAGATTACAGGCAGATTATTCTGAAACCGGTTATTAAAGAATCATCTTTTGATAATGAGACAGAGGAAATTAAAAAACGTACAGTGGATTATTATGAAGCACATATTCTTTCAAGATATTATCAATACAGTACGGATAATTTAGAGGACGTTATATCAGTACAAAATAATGCAGCGTTAGTAAGAAAAAGCGGAAGGGCAGTACAATTTATAGGAGAAATAACAGATGGAAATTAATTTTGTAAGAGAAAATTCGGGAAGCTATATGGAAATCTGCGGAGAGCCGGAGACACACAGTTTTGAGATGAAAATGATATGTAATAACAATATTACAGGATTTTTGCCTGTTTCTGTGAGGCAGATAAATAATAAGTCGATATATATGTATAATATAACAGGAAAAAATAATATCCGTGAATGTTATACAAAAGATAAAATTACAGGCAAGGATTTATGTTCTTTTATAGAATGTCTTAAAAATGTTATAAAGCAGACTGAGAATTATATTCTTAATGAATCGGGATTAAGGCTTGCACCGGAATATGTATATAAAGATATCAATAGTGATACATACTATTTTACATATTTTCCGGAGATGGGAAAATCACTCTGGGAAGAGTTAAAGAGCCTGTTTGAATACATAATTACGGTTGTAGCACATACTGATAATGAAGCGGTAACGATAGCATACGGAATATATAAAAGGCTATGTACAAATGTTACTTCAATAGAAGAATTGTTTAAAATCGAGCATACATACGAACCTGAAAAATATGAGGTAAAAACAGAGACTATAGTACAAAAAGAAGTATTGCCTGAAGTAAGGGAAGAGGAAAAAGAAGTAGAAGACAAATTGAAAAAATATATGGTGTTTGCGGGAATAGGTGGACTTGGTACAATTTCGATTATTTTTCTTTTCTTCCTTTTATCAGGGAATGTAAGACCTAAAATGCTGTCGGGAGCATTTTGTGGTATAGTATGTGCGGTTTTTGGAGCAGGAAGTTATTATCTGTATTATTGGTATGGAAAGCATAAGTCAGAGTTTACAAAAATCGTTACAGAAGAAACTGCAATACCTTACACAAGAGAAAATGTGAGAATAACGGTTCCTGAGAAAAAAGAGAACAATCTAACCACAATATTATCATCTGATATACCGTTAAAACCAATGCTGCAATGGCAGGAGGGAGGGCTATTGCGGAAATACAACGTGGAAGATGATACAGTCATAGGAAGTTCTTCTGAGAAAGCTGACTGTGTTGTAGAGGGAAACGGTATAAGCAGGATTCATGCTAAAATTATAAAAGAAGACAGTGTATATTATATCAAAGACCTGAATTCCACAAACGGAACCAGAGTAAACGGGGAGCTCCTTGCCACCTACAGATTAATGCCGCTTTCCGTTAATGACAGAATAACAATAGGGAATATTGACCTTATATTTCATTGACTTAGATATGTGAAAATGATAATCTACAGGTATGGAAATTAGTAAATTAAAAAAGAAATTAGCAGAAGCCGGATTTATAAGATATGATACGGAAATAGGCAATGTGGATGTGTATATGAGAAAGGGGCATTGCCTTGGAATAGTGGATGTAGATGCAAGCTACTTTAATTGTATGAAGGCAGCAGATTACATATCGGGAATCAAGGCGATGTTTGGAACTGAATACGTTACTTTACTCGTATTTACAAGCGAACTGTCAAGGATGAGAGAAGAACTTGGCGATATGTATGGCTACTGGCTTTATGACAGGGTAAGTAAACGTCTTGTGATTTACGAGGACCAGCCGCAGGACCTTCCGGAGGTTGAGAAGATGTTTGAAGATGAGACCTTTGAAGCGGACACGGAGTCTTACCATGCATCTGATGCAGGTGTGGAGGCAAGGGTTATGAAAGCAAGACTCAGCCGGTATTCTGTGGTTAATTTCGCATTGATTGCCGCTAACATAATTGTATATATAATTGTCGCGTCAGGCGGAAATACCTATAATGGATATTATCTGGCAACCAAAGGCGGACTTGTTGCAAAATATGTAATAGATTATAAAGAATATTACAGATTGTTTACATCAATGTTTCTTCATGCGGGCGTACCGCATCTTGCGGGAAATATGGTTATGTTACTATTCGTGGGAGACACCATAGAAAGGATTGTCGGGCATGTAAGGTATGCAATTATATATCTTGCAGGAGGACTGTTTGCTTCGGTAGGAACATTATTGTATTACAGGACTTATGATATGTATGCCTGTTGTATAGGTGCGTCAGGTGCAATTTTTGCAGTAATGGGTGCGTTGATATATATTCTTATAATCAACAGAGGAAGAGCAGAAGGGTTCAGTATAGTAAGGATTATTCTGTTTGTTGCCTATGCAATATATTCGGGAATGACAACACAGGGAACTTGTAATGCAGCACATATCGCAGGATTATTGGGCGGATTGCTTATTACTGCCATATGTTACAGGAAGAAAGGAAATACACAATGAAAATTAATATATATTATGGTGGACGTGGAATGATAGATGACCCTGCCATTGCTGTGATAGGAAGAATTACAGCGGTGCTTGATGAATTGAGGGTTAATGTCGAGAGATATGATTTGCATGAACTTAAGAGTGGAATTACTGCATTGCCACAGACTATAAATGATGCCGATGCAATAATAATTGCAGGTACAATAGAGTGGTATGGTATAGGAGGATATATACCTTCATTTCTTGATGCGTGCTGGTTATATGGAGATAAAGCCAAAATTTCAGAGACATATATGTTTCCTATTGTAATGTCAAAAGCATACGGTGAAAAAGAAAAACATGCCGAGCTTATGAACGCATGGGAAATATTGGGAGGAAAAGCCTGTACGGGAATTGCAGCGTATGTTCCGGAAACAATGGATTTCGATATGAATGACGAGTACAGACAGGTTATTGAAAAGAAAGCGGAGGAAATATACAGAACCGTTTCACAGAAATATGTGATGCTTCCTACAAGCAATAAGGTCATTAAACAGAACATGGTCAGGGATACCATTAATCTTACACCTCAGGAAACGGAACAGCTTTCAAAATATGCGTCAAATGATGATTATGTTAAGAAACAAAAAGAGGACATAGAGGAACTGGCAGGCATGTTTAAGTCAATGCTGGAGGAAGAAGAAAAAGGCGGAGACGATTACTACCTTAACGAATTAAAGAAACATTATGTTCCACAAAGTGACTTTAAGGCTACTTATCTCATCAAGATTAATGATAAGAGTAAATCCTTGATAATAGAGATTGATAATGGAAATATGAACTGTTATTTCGGGCAGATTGAGCAGGCAGATGTAATAAGCAGGCTGCCAACCAGTATTCTTGATGATATCGTAGAAGGAAGAATGACATTCCAAAGAGCCTTTATGCAGGGCGTAATGACTGCTAAAGGTAATTTAAGGATTATAAGAATGTTTGATGAAAACTTTATTTTTTCAAAGTAAAGGTAAATAAATTACCATTCTCATAACGATAAGAAAGTGCTCCTCCGTGGGCTGCAACAATTATAGCGGATGTAGCAAGGCTTAAACCGAATTTCTCAGGATTCAGAGAATTGAAAGGGTTAAAAAATGCTCCAGAGATTTCATCCGGTATTTTTGAAAGAAAATCTTTTACAGAAACTGCGTAATAGTTTTCCAAAACGGAGATTTCTACATTCACAGAGGCATTATGGGATACATCATATATGTTGTGGAAAAGAGAATCCATAACAAATATAAGAGCAGATGAATCTGCTGCAATCTGAGGATCTGTAAATTGATTCAGATTAATTTCTAATTCGGGAAAATGGCTGATACATGTATTGATGATTTCAGTAAGCATTACAGGTGATTTACTGATGACGTGGGCATACCTGTAGCGGCTTATGGATTTCATAAGCATAACAAGGGAATTAATATCTGATTGGACATTTACCCAGCGTGGGTCATTATTTAATTCAGGATGGTCAACGGACATAAGCTGGCAGTTGCCATATATCAAAGCAACAATGTTCTGGATATCATGACAGCCTTTTTGGATGTTCTTTGTAATTTTGTCCATTTCCTTCTTGTTCATTGCAGGCACCTCATTGAGTTTGATGTGAATTAAAGGTATCACAGTAACTATTATAGTTCAATTAATCAATAAATACAAAATAATATATAAAAGGAGATAATTCGACATGATGAAAGATGATTGTATTTTTTGCAAGTTAGCAAATGGAGTATTCAAAACAAATACTGTTTATGAGAATGAGGATTTCAGGGTAATACTTGATGCAAGTCCTGCGGCAAAAGGACATTCACTTGTTATACCAAAGTCACATTTTGATAATGCACTTACCGCAGATGAGGAAGTGCTTGGTAAGGCAATGAATGTTGCAGCTAAGACCGGAAAAGCAATAATGAAAACATTAGGCTGTGATGGCATTAATATTGTACAGAACAATGGTGAAGCCGCAGGTCAGACAGTTTTTCATCTTCACATTCACGTTATTCCAAGATATAAAGATGACAACTTAGGAATAACATGGACTCCGGGTTCTGATACAGATGAGAACTTTGCAGATACGGCAAAGCTTATTGCAGAAAAGTTTGAAAAATAATGTAAATGTGTAATGGCAGTATCTGAAAGAAGCGTTGCCATCCCTGACAACGCTTCAAAATTTCCTACATTCCCACCTTATTTACAAGTAGTATTTATAAGGTTCACAATTATATTAATAGCATCATTAAGAGTGCTTGACTCCATAGCATCTATATATTTTTCCCTGTTATCATATAAGTCATTAATTGCAGATAAGAGAACTTCATTAGTCATATTTTCTTCTTCAAGAACAGCACTGTAGCCCTGTTTATTAAAAGAACGGGCATTAAGAATCTGATCGCCACGGCTTGCACCTGCAGGAAGAGGGATGAGAAGATTTGGCTTTTTCATGGCAAGAAGTTCGCATATAACGTTTGCACCGGCACGGGATACAACAATATCAGCCGTTGCAAATAAGTCTTTAAGTTCAGCATTAACATATTCAAACTGATAGTAGCCCGTCGTACTGTAAAAGGACTTGTCAACCTTACCTTTTCCGCAGATATGGATAACCTGATATTGACGGATGAGGTCAGGTAATATTGCACGTATGGCATCATTGACATGAACCGCACCAAGGCTTCCGCCGATTACGAGAAGTACAGGTTTCTGGGTATTGAAACCACAAAGTTTAAGACCGGCAGCCTTATCACCTGTGAGGAGTTCACGTCTTATAGGGGACCCGGTAAGGACACCCTTTCCGTTAGGAATATTCTCAACTGTCTCAGGAAAGTTACAGCATATCTTAGACGCATATTTCATACTGAGTTTATTAGCAAGTCCGGGAGTCATATCTGATTCGTGGATGATGGCAGGAATATGACATTTGCCTGCGGCACGCACAACAGGAACAGAGACAAATCCGCCCTTTGAAAATACAATATCAGGTTTAATTGTCTTCATAAGCTTCTTTGCCTGGGACATTCCTTTAAGAACACGGAAAGGGTCCGTGAAGTTCTTAACATCAAAATATCTTCTGAATTTACCTGTAGATATACCATAATAAGGAATATTAAGTTCTTCAATTAATTTGCGTTCTATTCCGTTATATGAACCTATGTATGAAATTTCATAACCTGCCTCTTTCAGTGCAGGAATTAATGCAATATTTGGTGTAACGTGACCGGCAGTACCGCCACCGGTTAATACTATTTTTTTCATCTATGTGACCTCTTAGTTGTTATTAATATATTCTTCAAATGCAGTGGCAAGCTGGTCGGGACACGAAGTAGGGCGCATTCCGCATCTGATACCTTTAAGGCGTGATATGGCATCGTGGATATCCATACCTTCAACAAGTCTTGCAACGCCCTGGGTATTGCCGGAGCAGCCACCGACAAATTCAACGGATTTAATTATATCGTTTTCAACTTCAAAATTAATTACCTGGGAACAGGTACCGTGTGTTCTATATGTATTCATAGAAACCTCCTAATATTATAATCAGAGTTTACTTATTATAGCATAATACCAAAAAAAGTGGTATAATCATTCGAGAAATTTTGGAGGTAATATTGATGATTGGAATAATTGGAGCAATGGAGCAGGAAGTAAGTCAGGTTGTAGCGGCAATGACGGATGCAAAGACTGTTGAAATTGCGGGAATGATATTTAACAGCGGAAAGTTCTGTGGTAAGGACGTTATTGTTGTCAAAAGCGGAATAGGAAAAGTAAATGCGGCTATATGCACACAGATACTTGCAACATATTTTAAAGTAGACGCAGTAATTAATACAGGAATAGCAGGTTCGTTAAAGGCAGAGATTAACATAGGAGATGTTGTGCTTTCTACAGACGCATTACAGCATGATATGGATGCTACTAATTTTGGGTATGAGCCGGGAGTGATTCCGGGAATGAAAGTATCAACTTTTAAGGCGTCGGAAGAGCTTATTGAAAAAGCTGAAAAGGCGTGCAGAAGGGAAGTTCCTGAGCTTGGTGTATTTAAGGGAAGAGTTGTCAGTGGAGACCAGTTTGTAAGTGACAAGGCAACCAAAGACAGAATTGCAGATACCTTTCATGGATATTGTACAGAGATGGAGGGTGCAGCCATAGCGCAGGCAGCTTACTTAAACAATATTCCTTTCCTAATAATAAGAGCCATTTCCGACAAGGCAGATGACAGTGCGGCTATGGATTATGATGAATTTGAAAGAAGGGCTATTGCCAATTCGGTAAAAATGCTTACAGCGCTTGTGGCAGATATTTAGTTATTTTGTAAGAAATCGTCGAGAGGTTCTTTTATTCCATATCCGGTTATTAATTATAATTTCAGTTGAAACATAAATTAATAATCGGAGGAGTATAATGGTATATTTTTTAATAATTGCAGCAGCATTTTTAATGGGAATATGCGCTGATGGAATACTTAGCGGTAATTTAAAGGAACTGATTGATGATACAGAAGAAATGGAAACCACAGACAATACATTCCTGAAACAGATGAAGTTACGATATAAGAACTGTCTGAGAATAGGTCACGAAATTAATAATACAGAAGCGTTTGCCGGGAAATATATGGACAAGTACCGCAGTCACGGAATAAGTTTTCAGGTGTACGAAAAAATAGCATCTGTATGCAGCGGTATATGTGTTATAGGCGGACTGGCAGGGGCGTTTATGGAGAGAAAGTACATGATGGAGTTCCTTATGATGGGCTTCATTGCGATGTATATCATAAACGGTCTTAAGAAGATGATTGACGTCAGAAGCAAACGCAGGCAGATTACAAGGAATATAGTTGATTTTTTTGAAAACAGATATTATGCTGTTACCGATGAAAAAAATGATTATTCATCCGTAAATGATAATATAGCGGAGAAAACTATGGAAAAACTTAACAACAAGGTATATAC
>JBNMKN010000007.1:0-32245 GCA_050874365.1 Butyrivibrio sp.
ATTAACAAACTGTGGTAATTCGTCCAGACTTGTTTTTCTTATAAATTTACCCACTTTGGTTACCCTTGGGTCATCCTGTGTAGTCCATTTTTTCTTATCGCTGCCGTCACAGGTATCAACCATTGACCTGAACTTATACATCTTAAATGTCTTATTGTGAAGTCCTACTCTCTCCTGTTTGTATATAACAGGTCCCTTTGAAGTAGCCTTTACAAGTACAGCTACAATTAACATTATAGGAGAAAAAACAATTAGTGCAAGTACAGCTAACACAATATCCGCAAATCTTTTTATAAATCTGTTGAAAAGTCCGCTTAAAGGCACTCTTCTTATATTGATTACAGGAAGTCCCTGTACATCCTCAATATATGCCCTGGTAGGGATTATGTTATTGTAATCCGGTATGAATTTGGTGTGGATACCGCATTTTTCACACTTTGCCACTATTTTTTCAAGTTTGCCGTATTCTTCGATACTGAGTGTAATTACAATCTCATCAAGGTCATTTGCCTCAATAATTTTTTCGAGTTCTTCTATCTTACCCATGACCTCAATGCCGCGGTACTTGGTTCCTGCTTCCACATTGTCATCAAGAATACCAACTACATGATATCCCCATTGAGGATATGCCTTGATTCTGTCAATGTATCCTTCCGCAGCCCTGCTGTATCCGATCATAAGGACATGCTTCTGATTGAAGCCTTTTTTTCTTATGTGGCGCAAAAACATTCTCAATCCTACTCTTGCGAGAAGTTCAAGAAAAATATTTATTCCCAGGAATATGAATATCATTTCTCTTGAAAAATGTTCAAGATGTGCCATATATAAAATCAGTATCCACGATACAACGCCTACCGTATTCGCCTTGAAAATATTAAACATTTCATATTTCTGTCCGTGCATCCTCTTAGGTGTATATAACCCGAACATGCCGTACAGAATGAGGAATGACGGAACTATTACAATCAGTGCGACAACATATACTCCATACATAGAATGGTCGCTGCTGTTAAGGAAGGCCTCGCCAAACTTAATTGCCCACGCAGCAAAATAAGCCACAATCATTATTATGGCATCCATGACTACATGTAAAATATTCAGTTGTCGCTGATTACTTTTTATCACAATATCACTCTTCCAAACTGTTCCAATATTCTTTATTTGATGTCAGTTTTAAAATTATTTTTTTGCTGAGATGCTTATACATTTTGCCAAGCCTGTAACCTATATACTTGGCGGCACTGTTAATAAACAGATGAGGTATGTCATACCAGTGTCCGTTATCTATCATATATTCTGCCGCAGACACTACCATTTTAATTCCTTCATTTTCTGACCTGACAGCGGAAAATATTTCTTCGTAATCTTTCTGGGATACTCCCATATCAAAATTACGTTTCAACTGTTCCATAAAGCTGTAATTATGGGAATGATATACCCTTGCATCGGCACAATATTCAACCGCATATCCGTTTTTCATTGCTTTTGATGCATATACCATATCTTCATTAAAGATAATTTTTTCAGGGAAGCCGCCATTTTTAAAATATACAGCCCTGTCATACATGGCACATACATCTGAACAGAAGTAGGTCTTAATCCCAAGCTCTTTAATGTCATCAATAGTCTTAATTCTTCCCTGTGGAGGGTAATTATAGTTTCTTGTGTATTTTTCTTCAAAGGAAGCCTTCTTTGAAGCAAGCTGTCTGCCGTAAGCCACAGCCACATTCTCTCCTTTGCTGCCTTTATGTCCAAAGCACTTTACAAGGCTTGAAACAAGGTGTGCATTGGCAGGTATGGCATCCATTGTAAGGAATAATACATAATCCGCATTGGATAACGTCATACCCATATGTCTTGTTGCACCATGGTCAAATTCAGGCTTTGTAATATGATGTACTTCAATTCTGGAATCAAAAAGAAGTTCTTCATTAAAATATTCTTTTTCCGTATTAATCAGTATTATTCTGTTAATTTCATAATCCTGCTTTAAAAGACGTCTTAAAAGTATTCCGGTTCCGGAATCCGGTCTGTATAACGGAATAACTACATCAACCATAATTATTCTCCTAAATTTTCCTCTATCAGTGCTGCAAGTTTCTCTGCTTCTTTGCTGATGAGTTCAATATCTTTGCCTTCAATCATAACTCTTATAAGAGGTTCTGTTCCGGAAGGTCTTATAAGGACTCTGCCTTCGCCTGAAAATTTGTCTTCAAATGCTTTAATTGCATCTGCTATAACTTTATTGTCAAGATAATATTCTTTCTTTCTGTTGGCTACCTTTGCATTAACAAGTGCCTGTGGAAGCACGGTCATTACAGAAGCAAGTTCCGAAAGCTTACTGCCGGTATTAACCATTACCTCTAAAAGGTGTAAAGCACTGATAAGTCCGTCTCCGGTTGTGTTTTCATCAAGGAAAATAATATGTCCCGACTGTTCTCCTCCGAGATTGTAGCCCTCTTTAAGCATACGCTCCAGAACATATCTGTCGCCAACCTTGGTCTGCTCTATGTTAATATTTTCTCTTTCACCCATCTGGAAAAATCCGAGGTTACTCATAACCGTAGCCGTAATGGTATTCTTTTTAAGTGTTCCCTTATTTTTCATATATAATCCACATATAGCCATTACCTGGTCGCCGTCAACCACATTGCCTTTTTCATCAACAGCTAACATTCTGTCAGCATCACCGTCAAAGGCAATACCGATATCAGCACCTTTTTCAATAACGGTTTTCTTAAGTTCTTCAAGATGTGTGGAACCACAATTTCTGTTAATGTTCACACCGTCAGGGTTATTATGGATTACAACAGGGTCAGCCGATAATTTTCTGAGTGCCTTTTCGGCTGTGTAATAAGACGCACCCTCCGCTGTATCCACAACTATCTTAAGGCCTGACAAATCCATATTAAAAAGACCTGCCGCGAACTCAACATAATCGTCTTTGGCTTTATCAAGGTATGTAATACGTCCTACATCTCCTCCTAAAGGCATAGGAAACTCTGCAAGATTAACTCTTATGTATTCTTCTATCTCATCTTCCAGCTGGTCTGATAACTTATAGCCTGTGCCACCGAAGAATTTAATTCCGTTATACTCAGCCGGATTATGTGAAGCTGATACAACTACACCTGCATCGCAATTATATTTTCTTGTGAGATAAGCAATAGCCGGTGTGGGTATAACGCCTGCATATATGGCATTGGCTCCAACCGAGCATATACCTGCCATTAAAGCGTTAGCTAACATATCTCCCGATATTCTTGTATCACATCCCACAAGTATAGTTGCCTTATGTGAATTTTCTTTTGTCAGAACATAGGCTCCTGCCTTACCAAGGTTCATCGCAAGTTCAACTGTAAGCTCCTTGTTGGCTACGCCTCTGACTCCGTCTGTTCCAAATAATCTTGCCATTTCGTTACTCCACTTTCGATTTAATTATTATTTTCATTTGAGCTGTCCTGTGTACTTTCTGTTATATCACCTGAAGGTGTTGTAGGCTGCTCACTCTTTTCTGTTACTTCAACGGTTATATCGTAAGTTCCTTCGATATTGTAATCGGTACTCTTTTTGATATTAAGCCTTACGGTATATTTACCCGGTTTTCTGTCTGCCATTGACGCCGTTATGTCAAGGCTGCCCGGTCTTATCGTATCAACTACATCTTTGTCACCTGTTATGGTAATTTTGAAATTATCGCTGTTACTTACAATCTTATAATCGTAATTGTTGTTCGTATCGGTAAGAGAAATATCACTGTAAAGGTAATCAATCTCTGCTTTTCTTAAAACTGTAATATCTACTGTAAGTGTGCTTTCGGAAGATACAATCCTGCAACCGCTTGGAAGATATATCCCAAGAGGCACGGTGAGTGTTGTATTCTCACTGATTCCCTCAGCCGAAAGTACATCAGACGGAATATCAATGGAGGTAATTCCGTCAAGAATATCCTTGGTTGCCGCAATCTGGATTTTTTCCAATGAGCCTTTGCTTTCAGATACCACATATCCGTCCGCAGGTTCTCCGTTTACTGCATAATTAACTTCAATCCATTTGGTTGGTATTATTTCAATATTGATACGTCCGGTGTTTCTGTTCAGAGTAAGCAAATCACTCTTCACTTCCACTCCGTTCTCGTCATAGAAAACTATTCTGGCATCTTCCGAGATACTCTGTTTTAAGTTGGAAACATCATAAACCACCTTGGCAGTCTTTATTCTGTTGACAATGCTTTCTGCTCCCGTAACCGTAACCGTATCAGGTGCCACATAGCACTCTCCTACAACATATCCGTCTGCCGGCTCTCCTGTATATGATGATTCAATCGTAATCTCTTTAGATAATTTATTGTCTATTGAAAGACTTACGTACTCTGTCCTTAATGACACAATATCTATCTGGTTTACAACTTCGCTTTTCTCACATCTTACATATATCTTGGCTTTATCCGATGTAGGTGAAAGTTCACTGAAATCGGCATACGCATAAAAATCCGATGCTTCAAGGCTCTCCGCTATGGACTGCGGTGCTTTAACCGAAATGCTGATTACAGAACCACTCTGAACCGAATAAGTATATCCCTTCTGTCCAAGCGCATCTTCATTGAGGAATACCACCTGTATTCCGGATATCATGGTGGTTCTGCTCGGATTATCGATATTAACAATAGCCACCCATATTATTACTGCCAGAACCACGGCAAGAATTTTCAGGGCAAAATTATGAAGAATCAGGTCTTTGAATTTGAATTCTTTAACGCTTTTCATTATCTGATGCCCCCTTCTTCCAAAGTTTGTAACGTTTTACGTCTATTGATTTCTTCTGGATAAAAGTAAGTTTCTTTTTAAGGTAATCCTGGTCCACCGCTCTTATAAGTTCACCTGCTATGGCAATGGATACATTACCTGTCTCTTCCGAAACCACAAGAGTCATGGTATCCGTAACCTCAGAAATACCTACAGCGGCTCTGTGTCTTGTTCCGAGTTCCTTGCTTATCTGCATATTATCGGATAACGGAAGGTAACATGTAGCCGACACAATTCTGTCGCCACGGACAATAACCGCTCCGTCATGGAGAGGTGTATTATGTTCAAAAATATTGATAAGAAGCTGGCTTGTAACAATTCCATCCACAGGAATACCCGTCTTTTCGTAATCCGTAAGCAGGATATCCTGTTCTATTACTATGAGTGCCCCTGTCTTATTTTTTGCAAGTTCGAAGCACGCCCTCACAAGCTCATTGACCGTCTTGTCACTGAAACGTTCGCCCTTATCCTTTTTCTCTGTAAAAGGAAGAATACTTTTAAAGTATTTTTTCTGTCCCAGTTGTTCAAGTGCTTTTCTGAGTTCCGGCTGGAATATAATCACAACCGCTATAATAGCTATATTAATAACTTTGCCTGCAATCCAGAGTATTGTCGTAAAATCAAAAATATAGGCAATAATCAGAAATACAAGAATTACAATAATACCTTTTAAAAGAGCAAACGCCCTTGTTGTCTTAACCCATGCCATAAATTCATAAAGAATTATTGCAAGTATTATTATTTCAAAAATATTGGAAACCCTTAACGTTCTTGGAATATATATATTGGATATATATTCTTCAATAAAATTTGATATGGCACTCATTATTTCACTTCCATTCTATTGCTATCTGTCTTCCTGATCCTCTTCAAAACTTTCTGTATGAATGTATCCCTTGTCTCTTGAGTTGATTTTCTTAACGGTAATGTCGCTTTCCGTAACCGATACTTTAGGAACAGCCTTTACATAGTAATAATAGTCATTATCCTCAAACTGCACATACTCCGTTGCCGTGTAATCCACAGAGAATATGAACAGGTGCAGCGCAAGTCCGATAACTATGGCTAAAACAGTTCCTATTATTATAAGAAATACATTTGTCTTTATCGATAACAGCGAAAATGACACTATAAGAATAACAGCATTCGTAAAACAGCCTGCAACAATTCCGATAATCCATGAATAATTTACAGACAGTCTCTTTATAAGATATATCATAAGTATCGCTATTGCAAAGGACACAATGGTAATAATAAGTTCTTTGTTATTAAGTATATTATTAAAAATAAAAGTTATGTTCTGGACAGCACTGTCGGCATCAAGGGAAGATATCGCCGTAGAATACCTTGACGCAAAGCTTATCATATAATACATAAATATTCCGCATACAACCGGTACGATTCCCGTCATACCTACGGTAAGTGCAGCAATTACCGGAATAATGTACGGTATTTTGATGTAAAATAAAAGTGGTGTCAGGATTAAAAGTATTCCTGTCTTAGGTGCAAATCTGAAATAAAGCAGATACACTATCAGAACTACAATCGTTGCTATTGCCGCAAGTTCCATGGACATCCCGAAAAGATGTATAAGTGCAAGCACCGTAGCGCATATTACCGTAACGCTTACAGGCACAAAAGCACACATAAGGGCAATCGCAAAGCATATAAGCGGATTAGCCAGTATATCGTTGGTTCCTATTGCCTTGCCGATTAACAGAAATGAAAAAAGTGCAAGAAGGAACTTCATTGCAAGATTAATATATGTGCTGAACCTGCCGTAAAACGCAAGCATTTTTTCCTTAATTATAAGTAAATTCTTAACAAAAGTCATACCGTCCTCCTACTTTATCTTCTTCATATCTTCCTTGTTAAGTTTATAAATCTTGGCAAGTCTGTTCTGATATACCTTGATGCCGTTCTCGGATTCCGTATATCTGTATGAATAGACAAAATATGCAATAAACATAAACACAACCATCATGGCTATATATCCCAGAATTATGACTACAAGCAGCACCGTATAGTTCATTGTTGTAAGTCTGTTAATGAGATTTTCAAAATTGCAGCACGCAATGAGTATAAGAAGCAAAAAATATGCTATTGTAACCGCAATTGCCGTAAGCCACATGTGAAGTGACACATAATCTTTTCTGTAATATTTGGATTTAGGAATATCTTCGGTGCCTTCGTGCTTAAGGTACATTGCCGTACGTGCCATAAGACGCACCTTTCTTTTATTAATCATACATTTGCTCCTGAATCAAGTCTTAAGAGTAATTATATCATACCCATTGTTAAAATACGAATACAAAATTAATACGAAATTATTAATTTTGCGTGTCCGCTGTCTGATGCCGGACGTATTCTTATTGTATGACCCTTTGCAACAATCGTTTTATTGTCCTGTGCCTCGGTAAATGTTCTGAAGACATTACTGCTCTCATCACCGCACACACATTTTATCAACTCAATCAAAGCATTGTCAAATCCCGTAGTTCTTGTCTGCACATATATCTGGACCTGATTGTCATCTATTATAACTTCTCCGAGATAATTTCCGTCTTCTTCATATATATAAGCAAAATCCATATCCTGTTTATATCTCTTATATCCAAGAGAAGTAATTGTATTCATAAGTATATCTTTATAGTTGTCTCCGGGTTCCGTCTCCTCTGTTCTGTCAGGATTGGTAGGTATCACATCCGGTATATATGCTCCCGGTGTTGTCTCCTCTTCCCCTGAAGGAGTTGTCGCCTGTGGTTCATTGCTGCTATTGCCGTTCTCAGGTACCTTTGTCTCTTTTGGTACCACTCCGCCGTTTCCGTCAGGTATATATATCGGCAGAGCCGGTTCTGCGGCAGGTTCATTGTCAGTATCCGTAACAGTCTCATTTTCTATGCCGGCAATTACAACCGAATCTGTCAGCGAACCTGAGGTTGCCGTTATGATTGCGGTTCCTGTGCCGTTCACTCTTACATTTCCTTTTTCATCCACAGATACTATATCTTTATCCGAGCTTTTGAATACAACAGTCTGTAAAACCTTATTGTCACTTCCCTCAAGGTTTAAAGTGAGGGTGGTTCCCACATAAAGGCTGCAGTCATCCGTGGTAATTTTTATATATTCTCCGTCTTTTATATAATCATTACGGTTGACAGTCGGTTCATTGGTATTCTCTGAATTTTTGCCTTTTTTATTTTTCTTTATACATACAAGCGTAACTATCCCTGCAACAATTAATATGAAAACAAGTGCAGTTATAACCACTCTTTTTACATTCAAATGTCCTTTTCTTTTAACAGCAGCCAAAATAGCACCTCCGAATTTTTTATTATTGTAATACAAAACAAAATAATATTCAACGCAAGAATGGCTCCATGATAATCACAGAGCCACTTTATCAATGTTTACCTCTGGCATAAGCTCGTCCGAGGTTTTCTTTAAAATTTTTTCGAGCAGCATTAGCTCTTCTTCCGAAAATTCTTCTTTCATCCTGTCAGCGACCTCGGAAACATATCCAGAACTAAGATTATAGTAATTAAGATACTTTTCCGTCACTTCAAGGTGATATTCCCTCCTGTCGGATTCCGACTGGATTTTCTTCAGATATCCTTTTTTCACAAGGGAATTAATCTTATACGCCGCATTTGGGGATGAAATCTGAATAAACGAGGCAAACTCGCTTACCGTGGGATTACCCATTGCCGCTATAATTTCTATGCAATAAGTCTCAACTGTTGTCAGAGAAGTTTCCCTGTTCTGAATTTTTTCAAAAAAAGATTTGTAAAAATGCAGTTTAAACTTTGTATATACATTTTCAAGTGCTTCATTTACCACGCTGATACTCCATCAATATTTTTTAATAATAATGCTGGCATTATGTCCGCCAAATCCGAGAGAATTGGACATAGCATATTCTATATCACGGTTTCTTCCTTCATTAGGCACAACATCAAGATCACAAAATTCATCAGGTGTTCTGTAATTAATTGTCGCAGGTACATATCCTTCTTTAACCGCAAGTGCTGTTATAATTGCTTCAACAGCTCCGCTGGCACCGAGAAGATGTCCTGTCATCGACTTGGTTGAACTCATCATTACAGTCTTTGCCGCATCACCGAAAGCAGTCTTGACAGCCATAGTCTCAACCTTATCATTCATCGGTGTTGATGTTCCGTGTGCGTTAATATATGTAATCTTATCAGGTGTGATACCTGCATCCTTCATTGCAAGCTGCATACATTTTGCAGCTCCTCTTCCGTCTTCTGTAGGTGCGGTAATGTGATGTGCGTCACAGTTAGCTCCGTATCCCACAACTTCAGCATAAATCTTTGCATTTCTCTTTAATGCATGGTCAAGTTCTTCAAGTACAAGAATACCTGCACCCTCACCCATTACAAATCCGCTTCTTTCCTTATCAAAAGGAATAGACGCTCTCATAGGGTCTTCCGACTGGCACAATGCTTTGGATGTTGTAAAACCGCCTACGGCAATTTCAGTAATTCCTGCTTCTGCTCCGCCGCATACCATAACATCGGCATAACCGTCACGAATCTGTCTGAAACTGTCGCCTACAGCATTGGTTCCACCGGCACAGGCAGTTACAACACAGGAACACATTCCCTGAAGATTGTGCTTTATTGCAATTCTTCCTGCTGCCATATTGGTAATTACAGATGGTATGAAATATGGTGATACTCTGTCAAAGCCTTTTTCAAGACCTTTTGAATACTCTTTTTCTATGGTAGAAATACCACCAATACCGCTTGACACGATTACTCCGCATTTATCTTCTTCTCCTTCAAAAGAAAGTCCGGAATCAGCAATGGCTTCATCTGCCGCTATCATAGCAAATGTACAGAAAAGATCCATTTTTCTTAAATCATGCTTATCTACAAGTTCTTCAACAGGAAGATTCTTAACCTCGGCGGCTACCTTAACCTTTCTGTTGGAAATATCATATTTTGTTATCTTATCAATGCCGCACTTTCCCTCTTTGACTCCGGCCCACATCTCTTTAACCGTATTGCCAATAGGAGTTACAGCACCTATACCGGTAATAACTACTCGTCTCATCATCGTTTCCTTTCTGCAATCCTTATCAGATTTCCACAATCATACTTGCCCAGGTAAAACCTGCTCCAAACGTAGCAAGCAAAAGTCTCTTTCCTTTTTCAAGCATTCCCTGCTCGTACATCTCATCCAATGTAATAGGAATTGACGCTGCCGATGTATTGCCGTATCTGGCAATAACCTTAACAACCTTTTCCTCCGGAATATCCATTCTCTTAACTACAGCATCTATGATTCTTTCGTTAGCCTGATGGCATACAACATAATCAATATCATCCATCGTATAACCTGACTGTTCAAGCACCTCAGCTGCTGCACTTCCCATACGCTTTACAGCATTTTTGAATGTCTTCTGTCCATCCATAAAAATATGTGCCTTGCCCATATTCTGTCCTGTACATCCGAGCACATCGGTAAGTCCTTCCGAACCCCATACAGAATACAATTCAGTACCTTCCTTAAGTTCTATAACGGTAGCACCTGCTCCGTCGCCGAAAAGCACGCATGTATTTCTGTCCTCCATATCAAGGCGGGTGGAAATCTGTTCGCTTCCTATAACAAGGGCATATCTCTCTTTGCTGTTCTGAAGAAGTGACGCCGCAACTTTAAGTCCGTATACATATCCTGCACACGCAGCATTAAGGTCAAAAGACGGAATATCCGTTCTAAGTCCCATTTTTTCATGTAATACACAAGCAATGGACGGTGTGGCATAATCAGGAGTAAATGTGGCTACTATAAGCATACCTATTTCACTCTTATCTATTCCCGCACGTTCTATTGCTGTATCAGCCGCTTTAAGTGCAAGTTCCCAGTTAGTCTCATTTTCACAGAAATGTCTCTCTTTGATACCTGTCTTTGAATATATCCATTCATCATTGGTATCCACGATTCTGCTAAGATCGTCATTGGTAACAACCTTATCAGGTACCGCATGTCCTGTAGAAACTACCTTTATTCCTACCATAATGCAATCTCCTAAATCTGGCTTTCTACAAATTCTACTATATCTTTAACTGTCTTAAGGTCAGCAATCTTATCTTCAGGAATTGTTATATCAAAAGCTTCTTCGATTGTCATACATAATTCTACAGCATCTAAAGAATCTGCTCCTAAATCATCGATAAGGACAGCGTCCATTGTAATGATGTCTTCTCCGCAGCTTAATGTGTCGTTGATAATTTCTTTAACTTTGTCAAATACCATTTTTAAAATTCTCCTATAAAAATAATTTAAAATAATTATCTAAAAATATTTAGATAAAACAAAACAAGGTTATTTTATATGCTATAAATAACCTTGTCAAGTAATTATTGTTTATTATGCTGTTCATAATAATCTTTATTGTTTTTGTGAATAAAATCAAGATATTCTTCCTGCGATAAAGGCTTTGAAAAATAATATCCCTGTATGTACTGTATTCCCAGTTCTTTCATGGTATCAAGCTGCTCCGCAGTCTCAACGCCCTCCGAAACAATATCAAGCTTCATGCCGTGAATCATGTGCATCGCCGCATCCATTACATATTTAGCTTTGGTGCTTTCAAAGTACGCCGTTGTCATTTCTTTATCAAACTTAACGATATCCACAGGCATGTCTACTATGTAATTAAGATTGCTCTGACCTGTACCGAAATCATCCAACGAAAATCCTACGCCGTAATTTCTTAATGCAATCATGTTGGCTATAAGCTTCTTCTTAGAGGCAAGTGTGGCTGTCTCTGTAATTTCAAGATTGATGGTCTCACCCGATATATTATGCTTACGCATAATTTCAATAAATTCCTTTGCCAAATCTTCATGCTCACACTGGACTACGGAAAGATTGACTTCTATATACTCAAGTCCGTATTGAAGTACATCACTTGTCTCAATGAAAGTACAGACATTCTCAAAAATAATCTCTCCAAGTTTAAGAATCGTGCCGTTGCGCTCCGCAATCTCAATAAATGTGGCGGGTGGTATAAGCTTTCCATTATCATCCCTTATTCTCACAAGTGCTTCCGCAGATGTAAAAATATGCTTTTCGGTAGAATATATAGGCTGGTAATGAACTTCTATCCTGTTATTCTCAATAGCGTCATTAACCATCTTTTCAATCTTCTGGACTTCCATCATCTTGTCCCTGAAGGCTTCGTCAATTATAACACAGTTGTGCTCCGACATCTCGCTGCTTCTGTTAGCCTGACGGAACATATGAAGCATATCCTCAACATTATCGATTATGGCAGAATACGGCATATAAGATATGTAAGGTCTTAGTTCTTTTTTGCCGTAAAGGATATATCTTCTTCTGAGAAGTTCATACATCTTCTCCGCTTCTTCGGAATGTTTATATAAGATATATATGTCATTGTCATTTGTCTTAAATGCGAAAGTATTAGGTACATCCTTAAAAAGATTAATTATCTCGTCCTTACATTCGATAGTCTCTGATGCAGGTGCTTTATTAAAATCATCAAAGGTTACCATAATGAGTGAAAAATGCTCACCATTGCGGAAACGCTGGCTTACATACGGGCCAAATGTATTCTGGTTGAAAAGTCCTGTCTCCCTGTCAAGTGCCGACTCCGGATTCTCAAGCCTTATGTACACTACAAGCATTCCCAATGTAATTGCAAAGCTTACAATAAGCTGTCTCTTGTAAAACACCTGAATAACACATGCTGCAACCCACAGCATAACCCAGAAGCTCATAACTATGGCTCTGTCCTTGTTAAGCGTCTTACCGTATTTAACAAGCAATACTGCAGACTGGAGAGCGAATATGCACAGGAAAATATATGACACATAAAGGCTTAACCCCTTTGAGTACACTACTTTTCCGTCTGATACAAATTCAATAGGTGCAACACATATTCCTATACAGACAATGGCAAAGCATATATACACGGCTATTTTGGAGCCCTTAAGGACTTTTCCCCTATCGTATACATTACTCATAATGTACATAAGACAACATCTGGCAACATTAACCACAGTTATAAGGTAAAACTTGGCTACTCCATTGACGATTCCTCTTCCGAAATAATCATACTTACTCATCATAAATATGGATATGATATCCACAAATACACACAGAACGGTAGAACATAATAAGTTAAAAAAGGCAAATTCCGAATTGAGAAATACCTTTTTACAACTCAGATATAAATATATAATAACTATAAGAATCAACAGGCTGCAACACTGTATTGCTATATTCATATCATGTCTCCTTTCTCTCGCAAATATATGTATAATTTTAACATAATATAGTCGATTTTTCAACAATCTTTATTACAATTTATTTAATTTTATATCGTTTTGAAACACGTTTTTTTCTTCTTTTATGAAGCCCGTTTTCTTCCCTGTATCTGGCTATGGACTCTGCTATGGTTGTATAATCCCTTTCAAATAATTCATCACATATCTGTTTTTCAAGTATATCCTGTGGGACTTTTTCAAGTATCTTTGAAGCCACAAAAGCCTTGCTCTCCCTCTTATATTCGTGCATATTGTTAAGTTTCTGGATATGCGCCATTTCCTGACGCCACAGAATAGCAAGTTTATTGTCTATCTGCCCCTTAGGATTCTTTGAAGGTGCCCTGAGTTCGTAGAAATCAATACCTTTTTCCGTCTCTTCAACGGTTATAATTCCCCAGTATTCAGGCACATGTTCACTTATATGCGTTCCGTGTGTGCTTCCCACAACCACATAATTATAGTCGCAATAACGGTCATAGTCCTTAACCTGTCCGGACAGCCTTGCATAAGTATCGGCATCGCTTTTTATTTCGATGCCGATAAAATCTTTTTCTGTAATAATTAATATGTCAGCCCTTGAATTGCCCATGCGTTTTTCCTCGAATACACGGGTCTTGCTGTATTTTTCTTCAAAATACATAAACAAAGGCTCTCTTATATCTCTATCGTAAAGCATTTTTCTTCTTTCTCATTCTGTTCTGTATAAATTCCACAAATAGCGTTATATATCTGAACATTGATTCAGCCGCAAAAGCAAATACAATCGTGAGCAATATACATATATTGGACATGTCGCTCATCGCAAAGAGACTGTCAAGGAACAGTCCACAGAACGCAAGTCCGAAAATGTTAAGTGCAAGTATTCCGTATTTGAATTTGTTAAACGGATGACTGATTTTAATCATAATCATGAACCCGACAACGGCAATAAGCAACGTTGAAGCGGTAGCTATATCCGCAGACGGGATATTAAAGACATGACCGCATATAACAAGTGCCGATACCGCAAAGAAATCCGTCAATCCTGCGGGCAGTGCCTTTAGCATCACGTTTCCAAGGAAATGACCTTCAATTCTTGATTTGTTAGGTTCAAGTGCAAGTAAAAATCCCGGAATTCCGATTGTAAACATACTTATGAGCGATACCTGTGAAGGCATTAACGGATATGATATCATCAATACCGTAGAGAATATCGTCAGTAATAAAGAAAAAATATTTTTTACAAGGAAAAGACTTGCGGAACGCTGCACATTATTAACAACCCTACGTCCCTCAAGAACGATTTCAGGCATTCTTGAGAAATCCGAATCAAGGAGTACAATCTGTGCCGCCTGTGCTGTCGCTTCACTTCCCGACGCCATTGCAACACTGCAGTCCGCATCCTTTAAGGCAAGGATATCATTTACACCGTCACCCGTCATTGCAACGGTGTGTCCCTGCATTTTAAGGGCTTTCACAAACTGCTGCTTCTGCTTAGGCGTAACTCTTCCGAATACCGTATATTTAGCGATTGCCTCTGAAATCATCAGATTGTCGGTAAGTGTGGAAGCGTCAACATATTTCTCCGCATTTTCTATTCCCGCCTGTCTTGCGACCTCGGATACGGTCACAGGGTTATCACCCGATATGACTTTAATGGCAACGCCCTGCTCCTTGAAATAAGTAAAGGTCTCCACGGCGTTATCTCGTATCTCATTTGCAAGAACAACAAAACCAAGTGGAAGTATCTCACCGTCAACCACGCCGTCTTCTGTCAGTCTTTCGGCTTTCGCAAGCACGATTACCCTGTAGCCCTTTGTTGTATATTGGTTAATATCGTCTTTTAAATTATTAAATCCTGTTTTAACAATAAATTCAGGTGCACCAAGCACATAACAATCACCGCCAAATGCCATGGCACCGTATTTTACTGTTGAATTAAAAGGATATACTCTTGTGGCAGTTCTCTTGCTGTCTTTAATGTTATTGACATTGAGATAATTTTTTAATGCTGCTGCCGTTGCGTTATTATCGATTGATGACATAACATAATCGGCAAAAACCTCGTTCATTGAATCATCATAAGACACAACTTCGGTTACCGTCATCTCCGGTTTGGTTATTGTTCCTGTCTTATCAACGCAGAGAATATCTACCCTTGCAAGGGATTCGATACTCTTCATATCGTGTAAAAGTACCTTATCCTTGGCAAGCTTCATCATACTGACAGCCAGTGCCAGCGTAGTAAGAAGATAAAGTCCCTCCGGAATAAGACCGATTATTGAAGCAACCATTGATGTTATGCTTGTTCTGAAAGATGCATGGCGGAATGCAAATGACTGCACGAAAAGGATAACACTCATAGGTATTATGATAATACCGATAACCTTCACAAACATGTTAATAGAACGTATCATCTCAGACTCTTCGCCCTTTTTCAAAGCTTTGGCTTCATTAGTGAGTTTGGAAATGTATGAATCGTTACCTACCCTTGTAAGCCTCGCATAACCTTCACCCGATACAACAAAGCTTCCCGACAGAAGTTCTTCATTCTCTCTCTTCACTATTCCGTCAGCTTCACCTGTAAGCATGGATTCATTAACGGTTATTTCACCTGAAACAACCACACAATCGGCACATATAGCGTCTCCTGAAGAAAGCCATACAAGGTCATCGATAACAAGTTCTTCCGCCGTTACCTTTTGTCTCTTGCCGTCCCTTACAACAACAGCGTGGCCTGCGTTAAGTATTTTCATTTTATCCAGAGTCTTTTTCGCACGAAGCTCCTGAACAATTCCAATTAAAATATTGCCCAAAATAATAGGGAGGAATGTTAAGTCCCTGAAGGCTCCGGCAATACATAAAAGCACGGTTATAACAAGGAATATAAGGTTAAAGTACGTCAAAAGATTATCACGGATTATCTTACCCGTTGTTCTGTCAGAACTGTCATCCGCAATATTAATTTTACCTGCTTCAATCCTCGCATTAACTTCCGCAGCAGTAAGTCCGTTAAATTCCGAATTTATATTATTTTCAACGTTGTTGTCCATATATCCTCCAAAATGTTATCTATTTAAACAAATCGTTAATGTAATTTTTAACATACATATCCTTCATTGCATAATATCTCGGATGTGTTCTCCAACCCTGGTCAACAGAACCCTCTCCGTAAAGTACAATCTGTGCATCGGGATATGTCTTTTTCAAAAGTTCATAGTCTGCTTCAGATACATTGGTATGTTCAAGGAAAAGCCTTTCAAGCTTAGGGTAATTAAGCAACGGTGTAATATCACTTACCGGATTGTAGCTTATATTAAGGTCAACCATCTCATCTAAGTCCGCAAGTACACTAAGGTCCGTTACATCACCCACAAAAAATTCCAGATACATAAGTTTTTTGCAGTATTTTACATATGACAAATCACTGAGATAATGCTCGGAGGTATCTCCGTCCCAGTTGTCCACAAGGATGAGTATTCTTAAATTCGGCATATACTGCAAAAATGATATGTCTGTAACCTTGTTATGTCCTATGTCAAGGGCTACCATATCGGTACAATACTTAAGCACCTTACAATCGTCATTGGTAAGTCTGTATGTAATGGAGCCGTCTTTTAAGGTGGAAAAAGCAACTGTATCTGTTCTTATTGTCCAAAGTCCCAAAGTAACCTTCCATACAAATTTTATGTCCGGAAATTTTGACTGAAGGACTTCCATCTGTTCATTGGTGAGGTTGGAATCGCATAAATCCACATGTTTTAATGATGGAAGCTTTGATAATGACGCTATAAGCGCATCTGTTCCGTCAAAAGTCATTCCGCTTAAATCCAGTTCCTCATCCGTGCTTTTTACAACTTTACCGCCTATGGTAACTTCATATTCCGTGGTGGTCTCCTCAGTTGTCACGGGTATTGTTGTGACAGCTTCGGCTGACGTTGTGGTCTTTGTTTCCGAAACCGTGTCATCCTTTTTGTCCAGTTTATTAAGCCTTAGGAGTACCATTACCGCAAGCGTAACTATTATTATAAAAAAAACTATTATCAACGTTAAGCAGATGTAAAGACCGGTTCTGCTCTTTTTCTTTTTTCTACGATTGTTTCCCATCATATTCTCCTGTAATCATTTTTTACTTAAATATTCAACTGCCGATAATGCAGCCACGTTGCCTTCTCCTGCGGATTTGATGTACTGATAAGGTGTTCCTGTGATATCTCCGGCGGCAAAACAGCCGGGAATATTGGTACACATCTTTCTGTCGGTGCATACACGGTTATTTTCAATCTCAAGTCCCGGAATAAGACTGTCGGGAGCAATACAGTCTCTCAGTATAAAAACGCCGTCTGCCTGAAGCTCTGATTCTTTGAACCTGACTCCCGTAACCTTCTGCTCTCCTGTAATCTCAATAATTTTGTCATGTATAACCGTAATTTTGCCGGTATCACTGAGTCTGCTGTCCGTGTAAGGCACATAATATACCTTGGAAGCCACTTCCGAAAGGAATTTTGCCTCTTCTTCGCTTTCTTTGGAAAATCCCGCTACCACAACCGTCTTATTACGATAAAACATGGCATCACAGGTTGCACAATAACTGACGCCTTTTCCAAGGAACTCTTTTTCTCCTTTTAACGGGGTTCCGAAGGAAATACCCGTTGCAAGTATGACCGTTGACGACTCGTACATACCGTCCGATGAAAGTATGGAAAAATAATCACCCATAGGATATACGGAAATCACATTTTCCTCTGTAATTTCTATACCCATTTTGTCAATATGATTCTTAAATGCTTCAACCACTTCCCTGCCTGTCATTCCATACATTCCAAGGTAGTTATTTATTTCATGGGCTGATATTATTTTGTCCGATAAATTCTTTTTTCCGAATATAATGATATTTTTATTCCGATTTTTAGCATTTACGGCTGCCGAAAGCCCCGCCGGACCCGTACCGATAACTGCTATGTCATATCTCATACATTTACTCCGTATTCATCGTGCATATACACTCTGTACACATTTTTAATCTGTTTGTATATCTTGCCTGTAAGTTCTGTACCGAATGCTTTTACAATATTATTGTTAAGGTCAAGCGTATTCTCGCTTTTCATGATTGCGCTGTAAATAGTATTGTAATTGCCGATTGTAAAGCCCGGTACGATAACCGTGCTTCTTATCATATGCTTGTACTTATCAGGGAACTCGATAATCAGTTCTCTCCTGCGTACAGGCTTAGCCTGAGGAGCTTCCTCCTGCTCTTTGACCGGCTTTGCAAGCTGACTCTCAACAGGTTGGGGCTGATTCTTATGTACAGTATCCGGTTTCTTTACAACTGCACTCTTATGTGTCTTTCCGCACTCAGGCTTACCCGATATATAGCTCTTTCTGCATATTGTCACGCCTCTTTCGTCCCAGAAGTCAACAATGCTGTCAAAACCCGTGTCCCCTGTAATAATTACAACATTATCGATTCCTCCCTGGGCGATTCTGTAGCCTAAAAATGTAGCAAGCTGGAAATCAAGATAATTCTTGCCTACCTTATGTGTGGCAAAATATTCATATTTTGCTTTGGAATTCATTAATTCCACATGAATCTGAAATGGCAGATTCTTAATGAATTCGCTGTAAAATATAATAACTTCATCTCTCCCGGTCAGCTTTTCTACTCCCTCAAAGCCTTTTTCTCTTACGTTTTCGTAATCAATTAAATATAAACTCATGCCTGTCCTCTTTCTATTTTCGTATCGTTTCTAATTATAGCACATATTGTTCATATTGACATTATTCATTTTGCTTTGTTATAGTACGATTGTCAAGGAGGCATTTTTATGAATCAGGAATTTATGAAGAAAAAATCAATACTTCCGTTAGTCATTTCCATGGCACTTCCCATGACAGTTTCAATGCTTGTGAATGCTTTATATAATATAGTTGACGGATATTTTGTTGCAAAAATCAGCGAGGATGCAATGACAGCCCTTTCCCTTGTATTCCCTCTCCAGAACGTTCTTACGGCAATTACTGTAGGTTTTGGTATCGGAATCAATGCAGTGGTGGCGTTTTACCTCGGTGCCAATGATAAAAAAACAGCGGACACGGCAGCGTCTCTCGGAATGTTCTTTAATATAATACACGGAATTGTCCTCACGGTACTTTTCCTTACAACAATTCCGTCATTCCTAAAGATATTCACCAATAATCAGGATGTTATATCTTCGGGAATACAATACTCCTATGTTGTTTTTTCATTCTGCATACCCGTATCCATATCCATGACTTTTGAGAAAACTTTTCAGGCTGTGGGACGCATGAAGGTATCAATGATATGTATGATAGCAGGTTGTGTTACCAATATAATACTTGACCCGTTATTCATATTCGGTGCCGGTTTTATCCCCGCAATGGGAATCAGGGGTGCGGCAATAGCCACCGTCATAGGCCAATGCGTAACCCTTCTGGGATATTTTTTATTCTACATATTTACTTCCGTTCCCGTACGTTTTTCTCTTAAGGAACTGCATTTTGACGGTAAAATATGTAAAAAATTATATTCCATTGGTATTCCGGCAGGTCTTAACATGGCGTTGCCTTCACTTCAGGTATTCGTGCTTAATAAAATATTATCGGTATATCAGGGCGGTTACGTCCTTGTACTTGGCTCTTATTACAAACTTCAGACCTTCCTTTACCTTACGGCAAACGGTGTTGTGCAGGGTATGCGTCCGGTTCTGAGCTATAACTACGGTGCGGGAGAACATAAACGTGTGCGTAATATTTTCCTTTGCTCCCTGTCTATAATAGGCGTTGTCATGACGCTTGGAACCATATTATGTATTATTGCTCCGGACAGGCTGATAGGAATTTTCTCATCCAATCCGGACACAATAGCAATCGGAGTACGGGCAATAAGAATCATAAGCATAGGCTTTATCGTTTCCTCAATACCCGTCACAATATCAGGTGCCCTTGAAGCCTTGGGAAAAGGTGTAAGCTCCCTTATTATCTCCGTATTAAGATATATAGGCGTAATGCTTCTTCTTGCCTATATCCTTAATAACATTATCGGTGCCGAGGGCGTATGGCACAGCTTCTGGATAACAGAATTTATAACTGCTTTAGCCGCAGTAATAATTTATAAAAAATCTTTTAAGAAATCATAACTTACGTCTTTTGATTTCTGAAATATATCTCTCCATCTCCGTTGAGGCTGCAGCGCCGTCACCCACCGCCGTTGCAACCTGACGGAGATTTTTTTCGCATACGTCTCCTGCCGCATACACTCCGTCAATGCTTGTCTTTTTTGCGCAGTCCGTTACAATATAATCTTTATCGTTTAACTTAATAATATCCCTTACAAATTCCGTGGCAGGCTCATAACCTGCAAATATAAATACCCCGAATCTTTCATCAGGAGCAAAAGTAGTCTTTTCCCCTGTCAGGTCATTGCAATAGGTGATACTTTTTATCATCTCCTCATCGCCCCTGACCTCCAGTACCTTGGTATTGTAAAGGATTGAGATTTTCTCATTCTGTTTTGCCTTTGCGGACACTTTTTCAGGACAGGCAAACTCTTTTCCCCTCATTATAATCGTAACGTGCCTTGCGTACTTAGTGAGAAAAACGCTTTCCTGCGCCGCCGCATATCCTCCGCCAATGACAAATACTTCCTTGTCCTTAAAAAACATTCCGTCACAGGTAGCGCAATATGCAATTCCTTTACCCTTATATTCCTCTTCTCCCGGAAACCCAATCATTCTCGGATGTGCCCCTGTGGCTATAAGTATGGAAAAAGCGTAAAAAACACCCTTATCGGTATTAATAACCTTAATATCCTTATCGGGACAGAGTGACAGAACCTTGGCTTTAAGATACTCTGCTCCGAAACGTGTCCCTTGTTTTTTCATAATCCCGGTAAGTTCTGCACCGCTTATCTCATATATCCCCGGATAATTAACAACCTTCTCGGTAATAACGATCTGTCCTCCGAAATTATTCTCCTCCATTACAAGCACCCTGTAGCCTGCCCTCGCAAGATACAAAGAGGCGGTAAGCCCTGCAGGTCCGCCTCCTATAATTACAGCATCATATAATCTTTCCATTTCCATAAAACACTACCATCCCTACATTATTTGTAGCTTAGTATGTGCATTTTATGTAAAAAAATTCTTTAAATAACTACGATTGTATCTCCTTCTTCAAGACTTATGCTTCCGTTAGGGATTACAATACTGTTATCACGCATTATCATTACCACAAGAGAGCCTTCTTTTTTAGGAATCTCCGATAATTTCTTGCCTAAATACCTGCTGCCCTCATCTATCAGTATCTCGGAAAGGGTAATTCCGTCAACCTGCTCAGGTGAAATGGCACTTAGAATCAGCGTATCTTCGGGAAGAAGAAGTGTGTCACCGTTCGGTATTATATTTTCGCCGTTTCTTTTAAGAAGCACTATAAGGGTCTGAGGCGGCAATACAATGTCTTTTATTTTTCTGTCACACCAGCTATGTTCTTTTGGTATATCCACCTGTATGAATTGGACAGGAACCTCCTCGGCGTAATCGTTAAAGGTCTTCATTACGTCCGCCTTGGTGTCAATCATGCCAAGTTTCTTGGCAACGAGTGGAAGAAGGCTGCCCTGAAAAAGTATTGAAAACAATACAATAAAAAATACAAAATGGAAAATATCATTATCGGTATTAACGGACAGCACCGCAAATATGGCAAAAACTATTGAGGACGCTCCCCTTAATCCCGCAAAGGACACCAAAAGTATCTGCTTAAGCTTGCTTTTAAACGGCAGCATTACGAGAAAAACGGCTACAGGCCTTGCAACCACCATAATAAAGAGTCCGGTCAGAAGTGCCGGTCCGATAACAGCAGGTATTCTTGAAGGAAACGATAAAAGTCCCAACAGGAAAAATATAAGCACCTGCATAAGTCCCGTTGTTCCGTCAAAGAAATTAACAAGGTTCCTCTTGTTATAAATATCCTTCATATTACCTATCACAATACCGACTATGTATACACTTAAATAACCGTTGCCGCCAAAAGCCTGTGGTATAGCATAGCCTGCAAGAGCTATTCCCACAACAAATATCATATCAAAGCCTGCAATGGAAAATCTTACCTTTTTAAGAATAAAATAAGACGCTGCGGCAATAACGCCGCCGAATAGCAGCCCCAGAAAGACCTGTTTTACAATGAGAAGTGCAATACCGCTGACGCTTGCACCGCCTTTTGCTATGGCTATCATGGTTGCCGTAAGCATATAAGCACAGGGGTCATTGCTTCCGCTTTCTATTTCAAGCATTGACGCTGTATTGTATTTTAAATTGAGTTTTTTGGAACGCAGTATAGAAAAGACCGATGCGGCATCCGTCGAGCTTATCAAAGCACCGATTAAAAAAGATTCAACCAGATTCATACGGAGAGCAAAGTGGCAGAAAACGCCTGTAATCGCAAAGGTAACAAAAACACCTACAGTTGATAAAAGTACGGCTCTTACGGCAACATTTTTTGCATATCTTACGTTGGTACCAAAGCCGCCGTAAAACATAATAAAAATCAATGCCACTGAGCAGATATTTTCCGCAAAGGAATAATTGTCAAAATGTATCTTGAATATACCGTCAGAGCCGAACAGCATACCGAGCACGATAAAGGACAACAGTATAGGGATTCCTAACTTCCCGGATATTCTGCTTAACAATACGCAGGCAAAAATAATCAGTGATACAATAAGCAAATTTGTCATAAAACCTCCATGAAAGTAATCGTTATTTTTTCATTTTATAATATTTTATTATTTCTGCCTAGTTAATTTAACTTAATTTATTAAGGAATTCTTCCGTAAAATCTTTATAATGGCTCCTGCTCATAGGTATTACCTTATCGTTATATAACTTTATGTTACCCTTTTCTATTTTCATTATCTTATTACTGTTTACAATATAACTTCTGTGGCATCTTATGAAATTGCTGTTTAGTTTTTCCTGTGCTCTTTCGATTGTCATATATGTAGTGTACATTCCGTTACTGGTGTATATATGCAGCAACCTTAATTCACTTTCAACATAATATATGTTTTTAAGCTTAATCCTTATATATCTTTCACGGCTTTTTATAAATAGCGATTCGTCCGTATCCTCATTAATCATATTAATAAGTTTGTATAATGAATCTTCTATATATTCTCTGTCATATGGTTCTGTAAGAAAATAAAAAGGATCCGTACTGAATATTCTTTTTACCTCCTGTATATCCTCCGACATATAAGCGAATCTGATATACGGATAATCTGATTTAAGACTCGATGTTACTTTTACTCCGTCATCTTTTCCGATGCGGGTATTGATATACACTGCATCAACTTCGCCTTTACATTCATCAACTATGTATGTCGTAAGTGAAAAATAATTATTATGAACAGAAACCAATACATTATCTCCCATAATTTCGTAAAAGTATTTTTTTAGCTCATCTGCATAATATCCGCTGCCATCACAAATTGCTATATTTATCATTTCTACAGCACTCCTCACTTGTATTCTGTAATATCACGGTATCGCAAAATAACGTCTGTGTCACGGAATTTACCGCACTGGATTTTGTGAGTGCACATAAAAGTCTGGTTTTACCAGGCTTTAGGGAAGCTGTCATCTCCTTTACACGCTCAATTTATTCATGATATAATCATCATACTGATTATAATTATTACAGGATGTGGGAATATGGTATTGCGTGATTTTTTTACACAGTTAGGTGACATATATGACTTTCACTTTGAGAAAAACAGAAATGGTTCTTACCGTGTAAATACAGTAATTAAAGAACTTATATATGATGAGTTGTATACATCCGCAGACTTTAATGAATCTCAAATAGGATATTTTCTTGCCAATGATGATTTATCATACCAGCATTATCCTAATATCCGCAATTCTTTTTCAGAGCTTATGAATCCCAAAGATAACAGCAACCGATTTCCTGTTTTGGAATTTGCCGATTCCATTGACATAGGTAAAATGTATCTGTACTATAATACCCTTACCAACAATCTTGTTCAGGAAAAACAGGATATTTTATGTGACTTTATTGATAAAGTATTTGAAGAAGATACTATTCTTCATGCCAGGCTCCGTGTTATATGCACCTCTGACTACGAATACATTGTATGGATAATTTTAAATGGAATGTTTAACAGCCAGACTTTTGATTCAATGCTTCAGAAATTTGTAACAGCCAAGAAACCTTCTTTTGAACCTGTTTCTATTTCAGAATCCTCATTCAAACACAGAATCAGTCATCTTTTAAGTAAAAAGAATACCCATAACCGTCTTTTTACAGGGATTCTTGTATCCTTGCTCATTGTGGAATTTATACTGGCCCTGACGCCTAACTTTATTCCTGAATATAATTCCATTTCAACTTCAGAACGAAGTATATATTCCATTATCATATTAATATATTCTTCCCTGACTATTTTATTCTGGTTATTCCAGACTTCTTATTCATTAAATTATGCCGAGTTGAGAACAATGTATATGTATATTGATGACTATAGTGAAAAAGATTTTGATAATTACTCCGAAAGTTCTTTTGTAAAAAGGCTTATGACGCCCATATTTAAAAGCCACTCCAAAGTTGATAAATCAAGAGATTCCCTGCGTCATGCCGGAATGGTTGTTTTAATAATTGCATGTTCCCTTGCTCTTATTCCAACCTTTATATTACAGAGTTTCCCTATACTTATAGGATTGTGGGTTATGATTTGTCTTATCTGTATGTGGATTGACAGGATTACCAATGATAAAAGATATCGTGAATACTATGACAGGCTCACATCTCCGAAAAATACAAAACCCTCCGAATTCCGGGGACTTGCCAAAATCTATAAATGGGAATATGAGAAAACAGGACTTAATCTTAATGACAGTTATTATAAAGATACAGTTCCCCTGCATTGTAATACCTGTTATAAAAATATCTTTTCAATGGCATATGACCGTAATAAATGGGCATTAATGAATCAGCACCTTATACTGTTTTTCCTTAACCTTTTTCTTGTGATATTTGTTATTTTTAACTATCTCATTGGCAGTAAAGGCAGATTTTTCAGAATACCTGCTGCCGTTGATGTTAACATTTTTGTACTTATATACATACTGTCTGCAGGAATTTTCGGTATCATAGTCGCTATTACCAACAATCCCAAAATCCAAGGCATTGCACTTTTGTCCCACAGCATCATCCACATTGAAAGCCACCCTCAGGATGCGGAGAAAATATATACTACGATGCAATGCGACAATTATATAAAAGAAGTGGATGAAGCCCGCGGGATTTATTTGTATGATATGGCAATTTTCAATAATGGCGGAGTTGTTGAAGATATTGTTCCCGAATCTGACAGGATGTTGTTTGCCCACAGAAAATGTGCGCTTAATACCTTCCTTGGTACTACGGTATGTATGCTGTATGTCATCGTTATCATGTTTTTTGTGTGGCACACAAGACAATACAAACTGTTTTTACCTATAACAGGTGCTTTTATTCCGACATACTTCTTTGCTATATTATATATTCCGAAAAGAATCTCAAAGAAAAGAATTATTAAAGAAATTAAGAAGCTTTACGATGTCTGATAATCATACCGGTTACTGTGAGAACAGCAGGTATAATTAAAATCGTACTTTTAGCGGCAGAGGTTCCAATTCTTTTTGCCAATATGCTGATTAATACCATGCCTACAGCATTTCCGGCACTGTTATAAACAGTTGCCCATGCAAAGTTCCGCCCTATCCTGTCTTCCTGTGACAGTTCCATTATCATTAACATCATAATATTTACAGCAGAAAAATATGCACCTATCATTATTCCGTACGCAGCTGCTGTGATAATATAACTCTTTGATACAATAAAAAATATCAGCGAAATAACGGCAGCAAACACATCGGCGCAGATTGCTTTACTTCTTGATAAACGGTCTGCCATAATACCGCTTACTATATTAATAAAGATTGTTACAAAGGGCTGTATAAAAAGAATCCTGTTAATTATATTTTCTGTTTTATACCGCAGGGTTATCATTGGTTCATTATAGAATTTTATCCCTGATGTGCCTATTCCCCATACAAAAATAATAACACACAGATATGTAAGTGCAGAATTACTTTTACTTCTGCATAAGGGGTGTTGTGTTATTTTTACTGATGCTGTCTGTTTTCTGTCCCACGGAATAAAAATAAATACAACAACAGCCACTAAAACAGTAATCACAATTCCGATTCCATACATTTTTGTATAATCGTATGGGCTTCCTGTTATGGTTACTCTTCGTATAACAGATACGGATGAAGCTGACAATGCTGCTATTGCTGCAAGTATTCCTCTTACAGTTGCACGCTTTTTTTCATTAATGAATGAGGCAATATATATGTACTGAATATCTACACTAGTACAAAGCGATATTAGAGAATTGCCAACGAGAAATATTATGTAGTTTCTTGTTGTCATACACAATAAAAGACCGGGTATATACAGAAGCAGATTAAGTAAAAGCACTTTTTTCCTGCCAAGGTAATCTACCAGTCCTCTGAAAACCGGTGAGACTGCCGAAATTGCATAAAATGGAATTGCTACACTGTTAATCATTACCGTTGCGTCTTTTAAAGACATATTCAATGGATTCATAATCAAATCCCTGAGAAAAAGTGACTGTACTTTATCATAAAGTTCGGAACAATACGAATCCCCAATCTGAATAATAACAAGTATGATAATTAATGCCGCTCCCGCAGTCAATCCTGTATTTTCTTTTTCACGCCGCATTATTTCATTTATCCTCCAATGTAAAAATGAGGCAACGTATGTTACCTCACCTTAAAAGCATTCTCTATATCACCAATATATATAATTGTATTGACAGGGACGATTGTGGGATTGCCGTAGCTTAACCTGGTTCCGTACGAAAGATATGTACTCTCCTTCGAGAAATCGGTTACCATATAACTGCCGGCATCACCGTTATAAGTAATGGTGCAATGCTTACCGCTGACATTTTCATTCCTTATGATGAGATTAGCCTCTGCCCCGGAACTGCCAATCGTCAACTGCTCACCCTGCTCCATTTCTATAATATACCCTGCATAAACACCTCTGATTCCCTCAATGTATCCGCCCTTAGGCTTATTTAATCTTTCAGAATCCATACAGTGTTTCCTTTCTGAACTTTGAGTTCTAATTTTTTACCAAGCGAAAATTACTTCTCCCAATACGAAACACATCGTTCTCATGTATATATTTTGGTTTTCTTAACAAAACATTATTAAGGTATGTAAATGAACCCGTTGTAGGAACAATTTTATATTTATCCTTGTTAATATCATATACTATTGTGCAATGATTGTCACGCGTAATCTGAATATCATCCGTCAAATGTACGTCCATCTGATATCCTGTTCCTATTCTGTTAATGCCTTCGTGTATAGGATATTTTTTTCCGATACCCACTCCGAATATACACTCCAGAAATGCAACGTGTCTTTCGTTCATTTTTTCCTCACAAATAGGACATTCCTTAAATTTGTTTTCATCATAATAGTGTCCTTTCTCACATTTAATCATCCTGTAACGCCTCCTCTCCTATACTAAGATATCTTCTTACCGCACTCACTACATCCTTGTATCTTGAACGGCTTATGGGTATAATTGTTCCTCCGTATAAAAGAAGTCCGTCCCCCACAAGCTTCTTGACTTTGTCAAGGTTTACGATAAAGCTCTGATGTGTACGCAGAAAATTTTTCTTTAGTCTTTTCTCAACTTCATCTAATTTATAGTAATATGTACTGAAGCCGTCAAAATAATGTATATTTATGACTCTTTTCTGGCTTTCTATATAATAAATATCCTTAAGCAGTACAATGGAACTGCCTTTTCTGCTGTCAGGATTCCCGATTGTCAGTAATTCCGCACTTTCTTCGTCCACAATCTGTATAATTTTATAAAGCGAATCTTTTACATAATCCTCTTCATAAGGTCTTGTAAGAAAATATATGGGATTTATGCGGAATATGTCTTTGGCCCGTTCAATGTCATCCGAAAGAAATATTATTTTGATATTCGGATATTCTTTTTGCAGGCTTTCTGCCGCAGCAATGCCTCCGCTTTGTCCTGCATTAATATCAATATACACCGCATCCAACATTCCCTTCACCTCATCACATACATATGTGACAAGTGAAAACACATTATCATGCGTTGATACCGATACTTCATTTCCAAGCGTATTTTTAATCAGTTTCTCCAACATTTCAAGTGTTTTATAATTTTCATCGCAAATAGCTACTCGTATCATTTATACACTCATTCCAATCTGTTCGTTTTGTATTAATGTAGCACAACAAAACACTCTAAAACGTAAAATGTAATAAATGGTAGAAAAATTGTAACTTTTGGTAAAAGAAAAGCAGCAGGTGATTTTATCGCCTGCTGCTTTGTCCGCACTATCTGCTATTCGTAGATGTTTTTCTTTTTATCCTTTGTCTTAGCTTTTTTCTTTAAAGGATGTTTTGGATTCTTATCTGCCATAACCATTCGCCTCTTTTCGATACTATGTCATCTGAAAATTAACCTTCAATGGCAATATATTTATTTTCTTCTACTGCTTTCTTAGCTTCTACCTTAGGTACGAAAAGCTTCAGGATACCATGCTTAAATTCGCCCTTAATGTCTTCCTGTTTAACAGCTTCACCGACATAAAAGCTTCTCTGGCATGCTCCGGCATAACGTTCCCTACGGATATATCTGCCTGATTCTTTCTCCTGTTCGTCCTTATCAAGTCCCTTGGCTGCACTGATTGTAAGATATCCGTCATTCAACGAAGCCTTAATCTCATCCTTAGTAAAGCCAGGTAAATCAATCTCTAATTCATAACCGTTATCAGTTTCCTTAATATCGGTTTTCATAATCCTGTCTGCTTTCTTACCGTAAAGTTTCTTTTCTGTGTTCTTCATATCCCTGTCATAGAATGGGAATTCATCAAACCAGTCATCAAATAAATTTTCTCCAAAAATACTAGGCATCAACATAAGTCATCTCTCCTTTTCTAAATAAATGCTCATTAACCATGTTTTCTTGGAACCGGAAGCTTTAATTTTTATCTCTTCCTTTGTTCTAGATGTAATATAACACCTATTATTAGCAATGTCAAGAGGAGAGTGCTAATTTTTTGTGAACATTCTGTGAACTTTTATGTTTTTCCTGTCTGCTTCTGCCTGAATACCGCAATAAGCCTTACAAAACGGTACATTTTAAGCTTAATAAAGATAAGGGTAATCTTTCTGGTCATTGAAAAATCCTTTAAACGCAGAGATTTCATGGCATTGGCAAAGAAAGGGTCTTTAACCAGCATTTTAAAAGCAAGTATCTGCTCTTTCTTTGAATCCTCTCTTGCAGGATTAAAAGAATAATTAACCACAATAAGAAGCAAATGGTACAAAACACAGTTGTCATAAGTAACAAGATGTTCACTAAGACCGTTATCCACAAGGAAATCGTACATTACAGAAAGAGATTTTCTGTATCTCTCAACGTAATCCGTTCTGAAACTTCTTACCGCCGAAACGGTATTGTGGAGATAATTATAAAGGGATTTGGCTACAAAACCGACTTTATCCGCATAAAACGCCCCACGAGCATATATTCAACGTCCTCTGCCGCCGCAAGATTGTCATTAAGAAAAAGATTATTTTTAATAAGAAATTCCCTGTTGAATAATTTTCCCCAGATAAAACCTGCACCTGACTGTGGCTTTAACGTATCGTCCAGAAATTCAGATACGCCCTCTTTTTCAAGACAGAAATCTTCTTCCCTATATACATGTTTCTCTGTATGGTCAGAATATACTATGGAATAATCTCCCATAACAATATCACAGTCATTGTTAAGCATTTTGTTTAACATAAGACTTAAGGCGTTTACATCAAGAGTATCGTCTGCGTCAACAAAGGTTACTGCATAGCCAAGAGCCTTATTTATACCTGCATTTCTTGCAACGGACACTCCCTCGTTATCTTTATGGATTACCTTAATCCTGTTGTCTTTAAGCGCCAGTTCATCACATATTTTACCGCTGTTATCCGTTGAACCGTCATCCACAAGAATTATTTCCAACAGATTATGGGACTGGCGGACCAAAGAGTCCACACAAGTCCCAATTGTATTTTCCGCATTATATACCGGAACAATTATACTGATTAATTTATCGTACATATTTTTCAACTGCCTCTAATGCCGCAATAATTACCTTGTCCATATCGTAATATTTATAATTACCAAGACGTCCGCCAAATATTACTTTTTCTTCTTTATCGGCAAGAGCTTTATATTTTTCAAAAAGCTCATTGTTACGTTCGTTATTTACAGGATAATATGGCTCCATTCCCGGCTCCCACTCCGTAGAGTATTCCCTTGAAATAATGGTCTTTTCCTGTTTGCCGAATTCAAAATGCTTATGCTCGATTATTCTTGTATAAGGCACTTCCCTGTCTGTGTAATTTACAACCGCATTGCCCTGATAATTATCACAGTCAAGAACCTCTGTTTCAAATCTTACGGTTCTGTATTCAAGATGTCCGTAACAGAAATCATAGTATTCGTCAATCATTCCCGTAAACAACACTTTGTCCGCAATACCTTCGTTATCTTTTATATATTCAAAATAATCCGTATCAAGCAGAACATCGCTGCCCTCTAACATCTTTTCAACAATCTTTGTATAGCCGCCGATTGGGATTCCCTGATATCTGTCATTAAAATAATTATTGTCATAAGTAAAACGGAGAGGAAGTCTCTTAATAATAAACGCAGGAAGCTCTTTACAGTCCCTTCCCCACTGTTTTTCCGTATAACCCTTGATAAGCTTCTCGTAAACATCCGTTCCTACAAGGGACAATGCCTGTTCTTCAAGATTCTTAGGCTCCGTTATGTTAAGCTCCTCAATCTGCTTCTTAATGATTGCTTTGGCTTCAGAAGGTGTCTTTATATTCCACATCCTTGAAAAAGTATTCATATTGAAAGGAAGATTGTAAAGCTCGTCCTTATAAACGGCAACAGGCGAATTAATGTAATTGTTAAAATCCGCAAAAGAATTTACATAATCCCAGATTTTTCTGTCAGAAGTATGGAAAATATGTGCGCCATACTGGTGGACATTGATATTATCTGTTTCCTTTGTATATATATTACCGGCAATATGGTCACGTTTATCTATTACAAGACACTTTTTTCCTTTTTTGGCAGCTTCATAAGCAAAAACTGCACCGAAAAGTCCTGCACCTACTATTAAGTAATCGTATTTCATTTCTGTGATTCTCCTTTTTTGAATTTATTTTTAATCTGTGTAAAAGTCTCATTTACAAGCGGTTCTTTAAAAATCACCATTACCAAGAGGTATATGCCAAAGAATAATACCGCTGAAATAAGTATCGCCAATATATCGTTGAGTTTCAGTAATTTTACCCATAAAGACGCTGCGGTTGACGCCGTAAGTGCAATAAGTATCAGCCAGTATTTTACGGATTTAAGCATTGCACCTGCCACATCCCTGAGTGAAAAATACTGCCAGATAAGTACCACCGCTTCCGCAACCAGCGTTCCTATTGCCGCACCTGCCGCACCGTATTTCGGAATAAGTGCCGCATTTATCGCAAGGTCCACAAGAGCACCTGCAATTTCCGAAAAAAGAACGTGTTTTTCTTTTCCCATAGGCACCATAATCTGGATACCGATAACGTTAGTTATACCGATAAGAAGCAATGTGGGCATTATAATCTGCATCGGAACCACGGACCCTGCAAACCCTTTACCTGAAAGAGCATATATTCCTTCTTTGGCAAACAGCATAAAATATATTACGCAGGGTGAGGCAATGAGAAAAATAAATTTCATTGTCTTTTTGGCAATCCTGTCAAATTCACCCTTCTCATTATTCTCGATATAATATGTCATTCTCGGTAAAAGCACAGAGCTTGCCGAGGTTACAAAGCTTACAAGAATTGTCTTAATCTTAACCGCTGCGGAATAATATCCAACATCAGTATCGGTTTTCATAAAACCAAGCATGGCGGTATCAAGGTTTGTGTA
>JBNMKN010000008.1:0-29728 GCA_050874365.1 Butyrivibrio sp.
ATTTACATAATTCCCTGATAAAAGTATGGTCTTTATCGGCGATGGCATAATCAAATCTGATTCCCGAACGCACAAATACTTTTTTTACTTTAGGTATTTTTCTTAATTCCCTTAAAAGGGTAATATAATCCTTGTGGTCTATTTTCATATTCTGACAAGGCTTTGGGAAAAGACATTGCTTATTTTTGCACGCCCCATGCTCCATCTGTTTACTGCAGGCAGGCTGTCTGAAATTGGCGGTAGGTCCGCCTACATCATGAATATATCCTTTAAAATCTGGCTCCTCAGTCATCGCCTTAGCCTCTTCGATTATCGACTCATGGCTTCTTGTCTGGAGTATACGTCCCTGATGAAATGTAAGGGCACAAAAAGAGCAGGAACCGAAACATCCTCTGTTGCTTGTTATGCTGAACTTGATTTCGGAAATGGCAGGTACGCCTCCGTCTTTTTCATATACAGGATGATATGTATTCATATAAGGCAGGGCATATACGTCATCCATCTCAATCTGTGTAAGGGGTTTGGCAGCAGGATTCTGAACCACATAAATTCCCTTATCATAAGGTTCCACAAGTCTTTTGCCTGTAAATGGGTCCGTATTCATATACTGTATATTAAAGCTTCTTGCATAATTAAGCTTGTCCGCCTTAAGTTCCTCATAAGACGGTAACATCTCATAATCGTATACATTTTCAATTTCTTTTGTCTTATACACCGTACCGTCAATGAACGTAACATCCTTTACATCAAGTCCCGAATCAAGGGCCTCTGCTATTTCAACAATGGAATGTTCTCCCATTCCGTAGGAAATAATATCCGCCTGTGAGTCAAGAAGAATTGACCTTTTAAGGCTGTCAGACCAGTAATCATAATGTGCAAGCCTCCTTAAACTTGCCTCAATTCCACCTATTATAATCGGACTGTCCTTATATAATTTCTTTATTAAATTGCAGTATACGACCGTGGCATGGTCAGGTCTTTTGCCTATAACTCCGCCCGGTGTATAAGCATCTGTTTTTCTTCTTTTCTTTGAAACCGTATAATGATTTACCATTGGGTCCATATTACCGCCTGATACAAGAAAGCCAAGCCTTGGTCTGCCAAAAACATTAATGCTTTCCTCATCCTTCCAGTCGGGCTGGGCAATTATCCCAACTTTGAACCCTCTTGATTCGAGAACCCTGCTGATTATCGCAGGTCCGAATGAGGAATGGTCAACATAGGCGTCACCTATGACATAGGTAAAATCCACCTGTTCCCATCCTCTTTTTTTCATATCTTCTTTTGATATAGGTAAAAAATCCTTCATATAATCTCCATTCAGTCAAACATGCCAAGCTTGTCGTAATACATAAGAACCAGCTTTGTAACTTCGTCATAGTTATAATCGGCTTTGTAATAATTCATTGATGAGTCGGTTATGGTATCCTCAACCTTTGCAACCCAGTCCATGGATTCAAAAGTCTTGTCCTGTGCTACAAGCTCATCAACATTTTTCTTATATACCTCAAAATCATTTTCCAGAATAATCTTGTCAAAGGTATCCATACTTCTGTCATCCGCAGCATACATATAGTCATTCCAGATATATGCCGCCACACTTATATACCCTGCATACTGCAAAAAAACATCGTCACTTTCAATACAGGTTATAAATGCCATATAATTTGCTTCATCTTCATATATGTAGCCTTTCAGGTGGGAAAGCTCATGACACACCGTATATGCGTACGACAGCTCATTCATATACACGGAATAATTTGCTTCCATGGTAAAAGGGTAATACTCTCCGATTAGTTCCTGTTTATACGCTATATAACTGAAAAGGAAGGGTTTGGCATCAGGCGTATACCCACGATATCTTTTGTTAGTCCCTGCCATTTTTTTTACCGCAAGGTTGATGGCTTTATCAATATCCCCGTTATAAACAGCCTCTCCATTTTCGTTACGTTCTATCTGTTTTGAAAGCTCGTTACATTTATTAACAATATAAGTGCATACTTCCTTTAACTCTGAGGTGCTGTATTCCCTGCACCCGTCACTTATTTTGGAACATCTGTAAAGTGCCGAACAGTTAAGCGTCATAATAAGCCCCGTAACAAGCGCTATTATAAGATTGACCTTATAAAAACAGACTACCCTTCTTTTAAATCCTGCCTTGCGGTGTAAAAATATTAAAAGAAGTCCCAAAACCACTGCCGCAATCACTATCACAACCGCAGCCACAATCAGGACCCCGCCTACCGAAAAAGGAAAAATTCCAGTTAAACGTCCATAAGTATTCGACCATATAAAGAAAATATTATCTACATAAAAGTCGCATACCGCCCTGATTCTTGCAAGAATATTACATATAATAATTACCCCGGAAAGTGTAATAACGGCTTTCCAGTAAGGTGTTAATTTTCTTTTGTTATTTTTTTCCATAAATCGTACTTTCTTAGAAAACTTTTGTTTGATTATATCACAATTAATGTTATAATAGAATAACAAATAAAGGTATATGGAGGGTTATATGAGTTACACACCAAATTCCACAAGATACAATGCAATGATGTATCGTAATGCCGGCAAGAGCGGTCTTAAGCTTCCGGCTATTTCACTTGGTTTCTGGCACAATTTCGGTAACTACAACAATGTTCAGGATATGAAGGCAATCTGTTTTGCCGCATTTGACAACGGAGTTACACATTTTGACCTTGCAAACAACTATGGTTTTGAGGTAGGTGCAGCAGAAAGAAACCTCGGTCGTATCCTTACAGAGGATTTACACGCTTACAGGGATGAGTTGGTTATTTCCACAAAAGCCGGTTTTGAAATCTGGCCAGGTCCTTACGGACGTGGAGGAAGCCGTAAATATCTTTCACTTTGTATTGATAAATCTCTTGACAGAATGGGTATTGATTACGTTGATATCTTCTATCATCAGTGTATGGACAGGGATACTCCACTTGAAGAGACAATGCAGGCTCTTAATCAGATTGTTCTGAGTGGTAAGGCTCTTTACATAGGTCTTTCCAACTATGACGGAGACACACTTAAGAAAGCAACAGCTATTCTTAATGACCTTAAGTGTCCATACATAGTAAATCAGAACCGTTATTCTATTTTCGACAGAACTATCGACCAGAACGGCGTTAAGGAAGCAACAGCCAATTCCGGCAAAGGACTTATCGTATATTCACCGCTTGAGCAGGGTCTTCTTACGGGAAGATATCTTAACGGTACAATTCCTGCTGACAGCCGTATGGCTTCGCCTAGTCCTTTCCTTACACAGGATGCACTTACTCCTGATATGTTAAGCAAGCTTACAAGACTCAGCGAAGTAGCTGCATTAAGAGGTCAGACACTTTCACAATTAGCTATAAGCTGGGCATTAAGGGACGAGAACGTATCCAGCGTTATTATCGGTGCTTCAAGACCTGAACAGCTTCTTGAAGACCTTGGTGCAATCGGCAGCATGCCGCTTAATTTCAAGGATCTTGCACTTATCGACCAGATTGCATTATCATAAGACATAACATCATGCCTGTATCCCAAAGTTCTCTTTTGGGATGCGGGCTATTTTTTTACATTTTTTTACAAATTTCGTTGACACCATAATATATACATGCTATAAAAGAATTAAGTTAAGGAGTATAATGCATAATTAATAGGATACATCATATAGTTTACTCTTTAACCATGGATTACATATCTGTGGTTTTTTTACGCCACAGAGAAGGGAGATGCGTATTTAAAAATTATACGTTGGGTGTATCGAAAAAACTATTTTTAGGAGGAAACCTATATGAAAAAACGCAATAAATTTTTAGCACTTACCCTGACTGCATTAATAGCCTTATCTACTGTAGCATGTTCCAATAAAAAAGAAGCTCCGGGGGAATCTGAGGCTTCTTCATCTACAGAACCTGTTACCACTACCAAAGAAACTCCTGTAGAAACATTACCGGTCAAACCCGATAATAAAGAAGCCATTGCAAAAATAAATGCTCTTGATATCCCTGAAAATATCAAAAAAGTATTCACTGATAAAGGCAGCTTTATCGATACAACACAACACGGTAAAGTAACTACACTTGAATATTTTCAATATGTCTATAATGATGAAGCACAATACATTGATACTATCGAGTCGGTTCTTGCTGCAGATATTGATGGCGACGGAATTAATGAATTAATATTTGCAACCCCGGCCGGTCTAAGAATGTTTATATTACATACAGACAACACCTACAGTAAAGTTACTTTATATAATCCATATAATTCCAGATTTGATGTGGCAGAAAAAGGTACTATGCAAATTTCCGGCGGTGCCAATTACAATCTTTATTATAAAATAACTTTTACGGATACCGAAATGCTGGAGGATTATATCGGTGGAGAGCGTGACGGAATTTACACACAAAAAGAAGAAGTTTCCAAAGATGAATATGACAAATTCTTGGAATCATATCCTTTATACAACATGGACGATTGCTTCACAGAATTATCTTACGTTGTTGACAACGGTACAATATCCGGTAACAAAGATGCCATTGATAAAATAAACACTCTTGATATTCCGGACGGTATCAAAAAAGTCTTTACGACCCATGCCCGGTTTATTGACACCACATTCAACAGAAAAAGCACAACCCTTAAAGATTTTAAATTATACTGTGACAACAAAGAATATCCTATCGACTTAATTGCCGGAGTATATACCGCAGATATTGACAATAACGGAACCAACGAATTAATTTGCAGTATTCCTACATACCATAAAAATATTGTTTTTCTGACTAATAGCTTGGATAACGTCTTTGTATGTGATTTGGGAACAGAAAATTTCACCCTCGCTGAAAATCAGGCGGTTTTGTTTAGTGAAGATTCAGGAAGCAGCACATATTATAAAGTGGGATTTTCAGATTATAACGGCACATATAAATCTTACCTTGCAGGTGAAAATAAAGGTGTATATACGATTGACAAAGAAGTATCAAGAGAAGATTTTGATAAATTACAGGCTGAATACCCTCTTTTATCAACGCGTTTTATAACCATCGATTTTACTGTAGACAGATTATCTTTCAAACCCGATAATAAGGAAGCCATTGCAAAAATAAATTCTCTTGATGTCCCTGAAAATATCAAAAGAGTATTCACTAATAACGGTGAGTTCATTGATACTACCCATCACGGCAAAGTAACCACACTTGAAGATTTTCGTTATTTTTATACAGATGGCGAAAAGGCTCTTGATTACATTGACGGTATATATACAGCAGATATTGACGGTGACAAAATTAACGAATTAATATGTATTTTACCAACATACCTTACAGAACTTATATTACATACAGATGATGTGTCAGGTAAAGTTACTGCATATATACCTAATTCAACCAGATTTCAGGTTGCTGAAAAAGGCACTATTCTGGGGAGCAGCGGTGCTGAAGCTAATTCCTACTACAAAGTAACCTTTACCGATGATGAGATGCATGAAGATTATCTTGGCAGTGAATATTGGGGAACTTATAAAATTAAAAGTGAAGTTTCCAAAGAAGAATATGATAAATTCTTAGAACCTTACCCATTACATAAAATGGAAGATTATTTCACCGAATTGTCTTTTACAATTAACAATGGTACTGCATCCAATAACAGCGATGCCATTGCAAAAATAAATGCTCTCGATATTCCTGAGAATATTAAGAAAATTTTCACCGATAACGGACAATTTATCGATACTACACATAATGAAAAAACTACTACACTTAAAAATTTTCAGATATATTATGATAATAAAGAACGCCCTATCGACGCTGTAAACGGCGTCTACGCAATAGACATTGACGGTGACGGAATTAACGATTTAATATGTAAAGTTCCTACATACAATAAGAGTATTGTTTTTCTGACCAATGACTCGGATGAGGTTTTTGTATGTGATTTGGGATCCGAAAATTTCACAGTTGCAGGTAACAGTGTTATCTTATTTAATGAAGGTACGGGAGTCAACACGTACTATAAAGTAAGTTTTTCCAGATTTTCCGATATGGGTAAATACTACCTCGCCGGTGAAAATAATGGTGTATATACAATCGACAAAGAAGTGTCAAAGGAAGACTATGAGAAATTACAGGCAGAATATCCTTTGTATAATATGTCAGAGCTTCACTCTGATATAAAATTTACTATCTGACATAAAACAGCTATAGGGAAACGGTAATCCACCTGTGTATGCCTATAGCTGTTTAATTTTTATAATACTTTATCCAATATCTCCATAGGATTATCAATAAACACCTCTGCACCCGATTCCTCAAGTTCTTTTCTTGTCCTGAATCCCCAGAGTACTGCCACCATATCAAGTCCTGTATTTCCTGCCGTAGCTACGTCCACCTGTGAGTCTCCGACATATAACGTCTCATCTATTGTTGCGTTAAGTCTTTTCATCAGGTTGTCAATCATACATCTGTCAGGCTTTGGAATTATACCATCCTCTACGCCTGCAACCTCATCTATCAGACCTTCAAAATAGATTTCGTTGAGTTTATCCGCTGCCGATTTTACTTTGTTAGTGGCAATTCCCATTTTGATATTATGTTTTTTGAGTTCACGCAGAAGTTCGATTATTCCGGGATATGGACCCGTTTTATCATTGCAGTGAATCTGATACAGTCTCTTAAACTCATTAAAGACTTTATCTGTATCGGCTGTATCCGTATTTTCAGGTACTGCCCTCTCAATCAGCTTCCTGATACCATTTCCAACAAAACATCTGATTTCCTCATGGCTTCTTTTTGGAAAACCGTATGTCTCAAGTGCCATATTGGTACTGTCCATCAGGTCATCAAGTGTATTAAGTAAAGTTCCGTCAAGGTCAAAAATAACTGTTGAATACATATTTACATCCTCCTAAATATCAAGAACATGTCCAATGTCTCCGTCCTCAAATACATACTTGCAATCAGGTGTCGGGTCATTCTCAGGCGAAATAGCCGTTCTCACATAAAACGCATCCATTCCTACTGCTTTTGCCCCGGCAATATCACTTGTGCTGTCATTACCAATCATAATACATTCTGCTATATCAAGATTATGCTTGTTGATAAGCTTTTTGTAAAACTCAGGGTCAGGTTTCTTGCATCCCTCGTCAGACGATATAAAAATATCATCAAAATAATCCACTATGCCTGTTTTAACAAGCTCCTGCCATGTAAATACACGCTGTGCATTGGAAAGAAGGAACACTTTTTTTCCTGCCTTTTTAAGTCCGGTAAGTACCTTTTTGGTGTTAGGATAAAGCTTAATCATCTTAGTTGTGATTATTCTGAACTGTTCCCCGGCTTTCCATACTTCTTCATCTGTAATGTCCGGTCTGTATTTTTTACATATTGTTTCAAATACAGGGACTATATCAATTTCAGGGTTTGTGTACTTAGTCTTAACCCCTGTAAGCCTGTCGACTTCACTGTCATAAAGAGCCTTAACTTCACTTCCGGTATATGGCATGCCGTTATCGGTAAGCCATGCGGCAAATTCGTCCCATGGTTCTTTGCTCCATTCATCCGTTCTGATATCTATAAGCGTTCCATATAAATCAAAAATATAGTTTTTATACATTATCTGCTCTCCTTTTATTTACTGCTGTCGATTTTACCACAGTATTACTATTGATTCAAACTCTTTTTCATGTTACATTGACTACAAAATACAGACTTGAAAGGTACAGCTATGAGTAAATATAAATACCTGTTATTTGACATTGATGATACATTGATTAATTTTGAAAAATCCTTCCACAATTGTGCGGCTAAAGTTCTTGCCCTTGGTGGCTGCGAAGTTACAGAAAAGAACGTCCGCCGATTTAAAGAACTTAACGATATAGTATGGTTTTCCTCAGGACTTGAAGATATATATGAACCTTATATTAAGGAAAATTATCACCGCCTGTATCACAAATATGTAGAGGATTCATTGGATAAAGCAATTAGCGAATTTGGGTTAAAGGGTAACTACGATGACCTTATGACATGCTTTAATCATTCGCTCGGTGAAGAAGCTTACATTAATGAAAATGCGGTTAAGGTTCTTAACATTCTTAAGGATAAATATACCCTTGCCGTTGCAACCAACGGACTTACAATTATCCAGCCTTATAAGCTGACAAAAATTCCGAAAGTTTTCGATAAAATTTTTATATCGGAAGAAATGAATTGCATGAAACCTTACCCCGAATATTTTAAATACATAACAGATTATTTTGACTGCCGCCCCGAAGAATGTCTTATGATAGGGGATTCTCCGGTTAATGATATCGGCGGCGCCGGAAATTCAGGCATTGACAGTTGTTATTACAACCCCGGATACCTGAAAAAAGTTACCGAAATCCGACCTGTATATGAGATTCATGACTTTGTCGAACTGCTTGACATTGTATAAAAATATTGCAATAATTATCTAAAGACTGCGTGACTGACGGACAATAGGAGAGCTTACTCCAGAGAAGCGCAGTATGTGATTTGCCGACCGTCTGGGCACCGTCTGATTATCAGGCGGCATCTTATTTTTACGGAGGAATTATTATGTTAAAAAAATCACTGGCAGAAGAACTTAGTTCTACCACTTATCCGGGCAGAGGAATCGTTATCGGAAAGACTCCTGACGGAAAGAAAGCAGCTATTGCCTATTTTATTATGGGAAGAAGTGAGAACAGCCGTAACCGTATTTTTGTAAAAGATGGAGAAGGCATCCGCACAGAGGCTTTTGACCCTTCTAAATTAGAAGACCCAAGTCTCATTATCTATGCACCTGTAAGAGTCCTTGGTAACAAAACAATCGTTACTAACGGTGACCAGACAGATACAATTTATGATTTAATGGACAAGCAGTATACTTTTGAACAGGCTCTCAGAACAAGAGAATTTGAACCTGACGCTCCTAACTACACTCCTAGAATTTCAGGTGTGCTTCATTTTGACAACGGTTCATTCAACTATGCAATGTCTATTTTAAAAAGTAATAACGGCAACCCTGAAGCCTGCAACAGATATACTTTTGCATACGAAAACCCAGTAGCCGGAGAGGCTCATTTTATACACACATATATGGGTGACGGTAATCCCCTTCCAAGCTTTGAAGGCGAACCAACACTTGTTGATGTTCCTGATAACATGGATGATTTTGCAGACCTTGTATGGAATAACCTTAACAATGACAACAAGGTTTCACTTTTTGTAAGATATATCAATATTGAAGACGGTTCATACGAGACAAAAATAATTAACAAAAACAATTAATGTGAGGTATAAGATGAAAGAATTTGAATTAAAATACGGTTGTAACCCTAACCAGAAACCTGCCCGCGTATTTATGCAGAACGGAGAACTCCCTATTGAGATACTTAACGGAAAGCCGGGATATATCAATCTCCTCGACGCTTTTAACGGATGGCAGCTTGTACGTGAACTTAAGAAAGCAACAGGACTTCCTGCCGCAACATCTTTTAAGCATGTATCACCTGCCGGTGCTGCAGTAGGTCTTCCATTGACTGATATAGAGAAAAAGATTTACTGGGTAGATGATATGGGAGAACTTACTCCTATGGCAAACGCTTATGCGAGAGCAAGAGGTGCCGACAGAATGTCATCTTTCGGTGATTTCATTTCACTTTCGGATATATGTGATGTTGCTACCGCAAAATTAATCAAACGTGAAGTTTCAGACGGAATTATTGCTCCGGGTTATGAACCTGAAGCTCTTGAAATATTAAGTGCCAAGAAAAAAGGCAACTATTGTGTTATAAAAATTGACCCTGAATATGTTCCTGCTCCTATCGAGCGTAAAGACGTATTCGGTGTTACTTTTGAACAGGGTCGTAACGAACTTGTAATCAACGATGAGCTTTTTGCCAATGTTGTTACAGAGAACAAAGACATTCCTGAATCAGCCAAAATTGACCTTGCCATTGCAATGATTACCCTCAAGTACACACAGTCTAACTCTGTATGTTATACAAAGGGCGGTCAGGCTATAGGTATCGGTGCAGGCCAGCAGTCACGTATCCACTGTACAAGACTTGCGGGTCAGAAAGCTGACAACTGGTTCCTCCGTCAGAATCCAAAGGTTCTTAATCTTCCATTCAAAGACGGAATCGGACGTGCTGACAGGGACAATTCCATTGACGTATATATCGGTGATGAATACGAAGATATCCTTGCTGAGGGTACATGGCAGAAATTCTTTACAGAAAAACCTTCTGTATTTACAAGAGAAGAAAAAAGAGCATGGCTTGACAAAATGGAAAATGTCTGCCTTGGTTCTGACGCTTTCTTCCCATTTGGCGACAATATAGAAAGAGCCCACAAGAGCGGTGTTAAATATATTGCACAGCCGGGTGGTTCTGTAAGAGATGATAACGTAATTGATACTTGTAACAAGTATGGAATTGCAATGTGCTTCACAGGAATCAGACTTTTCCACCATTAATTTTAGGAGGCAGCTATGATTTTAAGATATGCTTTTGGAAGACCATTCAAAACAGAAGCGGTTATTAAAAGCTTTCCACTGGTCAACTCTCTTCCCGACTATATCGAAATGAGTCAGGACAAGAAATCCTTTACTGCAAAATTGGGAGTAGATGATATTATTTACGGACTTGGTGAAAGTGTTCGTGGTATTAATAAACGTGGTTTCAGATATATCAGTAATTGTACGGATGACTTCAGCCACACTGAGGACAAATCCTCTCTTTATGCCGCCCACAACTTTTTCGTGGTAGACGGCGAGGAGACTTACGGTATATTTGTTGATTTTCCGGGTAAAGTATATTTTGATTTCGGCTACACAGACCTTGATACATTAACGGTTTCTGTGGAAGAAGCCAACTACGAACTGTATGTTGTAGAAGGCGATAATGTTATGGACATTATCAGAAAATTCCGTGAAATAATCGGTCAGAGTTATGTAGCTCCAAAGTGGGCTTTTGGCTATCAGCAAAGCCGTTGGAGTTACAATACTGCCGATGAAGTAAGAGAAATTGTTAAAGGCTACAGGGATAACCACATTCCTATAGACGCAGTATATCTTGATATTGACTACATGGATAACTACAAAGATTTTACAGTCAACGAAAACGCCTTTCCTGATTTTAAAAACTTTGTATCAGAGATGAAAGATAACAACATCCACCTTGTTCCTATAATTGATGCCGCTGTAAAAAAAGAACGTGGCTATGATGTTTACGAAGAAGGTGCTGCAAAGGATTATTTCTGCAAGGATGAGGACGGAAACGATTTTGTAACAGCGGTATGGCCTGGCAAATCCCTCCTTCCGGACTTTCTTAATGAACAGGTCCGTGACTGGTTCGGCATGAAATACAAAAGACTTATTGATATGGGTATTGACGGTTTCTGGAACGATATGAATGAGCCTGCGCTCTTTTATTCGGAAAAGAATCTTAAAAAGACAATGGATGAGCTTAAAAAATATGCCGATAAAGACCTTTCTCTTCAGGAACTATGGGATTTCAAAGACCTTGTAAACGGTCTTGCCAACAGTCCTTCGGACTACAGAAGTTTTTACCATAACTTCAACGGCGAAAAAGTATGCCACGAAAGAGTCCATAACTTATACGGATATTTTATGACAAGAGCGGCGGCGGAAGCATTCAGAATAATTGAACCTGACAAAAAAGTCCTTATGTTTTCCCGTGCTTCATACATTGGCATGCACCGCTATGCAGGTATATGGACAGGAGATAATTCTTCATGGTGGTCACATATCGAATTAATCATGCACCAGCTTCCTAATATGAATATGTGCGGATTTATGTATGTGGGTGCGGATACAGGCGGTTTTAACAATAATGCAACGGAAGACCTCTTGATGAGATTTACCGAGCTTTCAATGTTTACTCCTCTTATGCGTAACCACGCGGCACTCGGTACAAGGCAACAGGAATTTTTCCGCTACAAAAATATCAAAACTTTCCGTAACCTTGTTACATTAAGATACGGTATGATTCCTTACCTTTACAGTGAATACCTCAAATCCGTCAAATTCAACACGCTGATGTTTACGCCTTTAGGAATTGCTTTTCCTGAGGACAGAATCTGCCGTCATATTGAGGACCAGCTTATGGTAGGTGAAAATATAATGATTGCACCTGTCTACAAACAGAATGCTGTGGGAAGATATGTATATCTTCCTGAGGATATGACAATGATACGATTCAGAAGTCTTGAGGACCGTGATGTTGTTCCTCTTAGAAAAGGTCATCATTACATCAACGTTGCTCTCCATGAGGTTCTAGTATTTGTCAGAAAAGACAAGTTCTTCTTCACAGGTAAAGCAGTACAGTCAACCGCAGAGCTTGAGGACAACGAATACACTTTCTATTGTGCCGACGGTTATAAAGGTGAATATGAATTATTTACCGAAATCTATAAATCAGAGCGTATACACAATTAATCAAAAACGAGATTCGCGTAAAACTTTGCGAATCTCGTTATTTTTAACTATGTGGTATAAAATTCTGCATGTAATCATAGACGATTATATATGTCTCATCAGTATAATGTAATCCATCCATTGTTGTATAATTAACAATTACATTCTTAAGGTACGAATTGGTATCTATAATATGGACACTTGGTCCAAGTCCCGACAACATTCTGGCGTTAAAAGTATCTATATCCGCATTGGTAATATGGAACTTGCCGTCAGCCGCTTCTTCCGCTTCATTGACAGGATTAACAAGCATAAAATAAATCTGGCAGTCCATTGTAGCCGCCATATTATTAATAGCCGCTATATACTCGTTATATCTGTATTTCATATCATTAATTCCAAGTCCTATTATAAGAACCGTAGAGGAATCACACACACTTCTGATATTATCCATATTAGCCATAAGGAAATCGTATCCTTCGCCGATTTCACAGATAAAAGTCTCTTTACCGGTAATTCTGCCATATTTCTCAAGTGCCGCTTTAAGTCCTTTTGTTCTGGAATCTCCGACATATACATATTTCCAATTAACGGGAGCTGCTGTTTCCGGCTCTGTAACAGCCTCGGTAACAGGCTCTGTCGGTGCTTCTGTCACCGGCTCCGTCGCAGGTTCTGTTGGTGCTTCCGTAACAGGTTCTGTCGGTGCCTCGCTGACACTCTCCGAAGTACCTGTCTCTCCACCTGAAAGCGTTCCCGATACTTTATCCTGTTTTACGGCCTCTATGCTGATATCATATTTAACCATGTCATCCATATCGGTAACAATTTCGTTATCCGATACTCCGTTATTTCCGGCAATCATTCTGTTATTATCAATTGACCCGACAGCCGCCACAAATGCAAGGACGACAAGTGTCAGGACAAAAATACCACTTGATTTTCTTATCATAACTTTTTCCTTCTTTAAATATACCCCATATAATTACACATTTTATGTAATTTGTCAAATCAGGGGATTAAAGAACAGCTTAAATCATGAAATTATCTATAAGTCTTGTCTTACCGATGTATACCGCAATCGCAACCAACATAGGCTTCTTGACTTTATCAACAGGTCTTATTGTGATGCCGTCAACAGCCTTTACATAATCAATTCTTGCGAGTGGTTCTGTATTAATAAGGTCCGTCATGGCTTTTGTGATAACACCTGTATCCGTCTCCCCGTCTTCTACCATCTTGCGTCCGAGGTTAATACTCTTGCTGAGAATAAGAGCTGCCTTTCTCTCTTCTGCAGAAAGGTAAGTATTTCTTGAACTCTTGGCAAGTCCGTCGGCTTCCCTGATAATAGGACATCCGATAATTTCAACATTCATATTAAGGTCTTCAACCATATGCTTTATTATTGCAAGCTGCTGTGCATCCTTTTGTCCGAAGTATGCCCTGTCAGGCTGTACAATATTGAAAAGCTTATTAACGACTGTGCACACACCTCTGAAATGAACAGGTCTGCTTAATCCGCAAAGCTCCTCTGTAAGCACAGACATATCAACATAAGAGCTGAAGTTTTCATGATACATTTCTTCAGGTTCCGGATGGAAAATCATATCAACACCTAAGGATTCACATAAAGCACTGTCTTTTGCAAGGTCTCTTGGGTAGCTTGCAAGGTCTTCTGTAGGTCCGAACTGCATCGGATTGACAAAAATACTTACAACAACTCTGTCATTGCCTTCTCTTGCGGCTTTAATAAGACTTGCATGTCCTTCATGGAGATATCCCATTGTAGGAACAAATCCTATGCTTAAGCCTTCCTTTTTCCATTCTTTAACCTGGTCTTTAACTGATTTAACTGTTCCTTCTACTTTCATTTTATCTTTTACCTCTTTATTTTATTCATTAATGAAGTCAAAAATTCCATCATCTACCGCATAAGAATTTTCTTCGGCAGGGAATGAACCGTCTTTTACTTCCTTAATATAATCATTAAACGCATTAGTCATAAATTCTCCGGTATTGGCAAATACTTTTACGAATTTAGGCTTAAAATCACTGAACATGCCTAACATATCCTGATATACAAGCACCTGTCCGTCACAGAACTGACCTGCACCGATACCGATTGTAGGTATTGTGAGTTCTTTTGTTATAATCTGCGCAAGCTTTGTAGGTATTCCTTCAAGAACTACCATTGACGCTCCTGCGGCTTCAATCTTTCTGGCATCATCAATAATCTTTTTCGCTGCTTCTTCTGTCTTACCCTGCACTTTAAATCCGCCAAACATATTAATTGACTGTGGTGTAAGTCCGAGGTGCGCACATACAGGAATTGAGGCTTTGACAATAGCTTCTATCTGAGGACAGACGCTTGCACCGCCTTCAAGCTTAACCATCTGTGCCCTGCCTTCTTTAATAAGTCTTCCTGCGTTAATTACCGCCTGTTCAACAGAAACCTGATATGACATAAATGGCATATCTCCGATAACAAGGGCGTTCTTTGCTCCTCTGGCAACTGCTGCCGTATGGTGAATCATATCCTCCATTGTAACCGAAAGCGTATCCTCATACCCAAGTATGGTCATTCCGAGGGAATCGCCTACCAAAAGAGTATCAACACCTGCGTTATCCATTAATTTCGCCATTGAATAATCGTAGCAGGTGAGCATTGTAATCTTATCGCCCTTCTTTTTCATATTCATAAGTGTAGTGACTGTTGTCATATAACAAATCCTCCATTTCTCTGTAATCTCTGTCAGAGTTTTTTCTTTTTGCAATTTCAAGTGCCTTGCGGGATAATAAAATATAAATCGTTCTGTCATCACCTTTAAAACATTCAAGATGTTTTCTGACTGTGCTGACATCGTTACGCTCTAACGGCCCCGTAAGTGAGTCCTCAAGGCTATTGTTTTCCAGATGTTTTAAATTATTCAAAGCAAGGGGATAGATTGCGGTCAATGCATCCTCTTTAGTAAATCCGCAGGCTGCAAGCTCATTAACTGCCGTTTCCATCAATCCCATCAAAAGATTGCTGGCAAATACTGCGGCTCCGTGATATCTTGCTTTCATATCCGGCTGTATGAATATAACTTTATTGCCGCACTGTTTTATCAGGGAAGCAACACAATCCCTGTGAATATCAGGTCCTTCAATTGTAAATAACGTGGATGTAAGTTCTTTGTAAGAATCATATTTATTATTGATTGCAAAGAACGGGTGAACTGAATAACCGGTGCATCCGGTTATGTCCGAAAAGATTTCTGATGATAGTGCCCCACTACAATGACAGATTATCTTACCCGATATATCTGCCTTTTTTAAACTCTCCGCTACTTCTCTTATGTTTCCGTCAGTAACGGTCAAAAAAATAATATCGCATATGCCTGCCAGCCGTGTAACAGAATCAAACGCTTCTGAACAGGTAAATGCAGCGGCCTCCTCAGCCGATTTATAATTGCGGCTGTAATATCCTGCAACGTCAAGTCCGTTGACGGCAAAATATTTTCCCAGGGTAAATCCAACTTTCCCTGCGCCAATAAATCCTATTCTCATACGCATTCCTCCATTAAAGTCCTACTTGTAAAAACAATGTAAGCAATAAAAGCATATGGGTCAAAATTAATCAGGTACAGCTTCTTTCCGAATACCATCCTCGCCTACTATATCATTTAATAAATAATAAATCAAGCACAGTTGTCATTTAATTAAATATCATACAAAGCTTGTTAATAATCTCCTCCGGCTCATAAATTCCTGAATATTTTCTATACACGTTATAAGCCCCCTGAACCCTGAATGTAATAGATATATTAAGCCTTATATCATCTTTAAATTCAGGATGAATGGCGAAGATGCTTTTTTTAATCTTCTCCTCAATTTTTTCAGGAAGTACAAGTGCCTGATTGTCCGCAAAAACAATATCCACAAGTGCCTTTGACGCCGACGTTGCGTAAAACAGCGTCCTCGTAAATCCTTCCGTATCGGAAAGAATTGTTTCAGGATTCTCTATATTGGAAAATACCTCATCAATCACTTCCTCCTGAATTGATGATGACAAATCATATACGTCCTGATAATGAAGATAAAATGTTGCCTTGCTGATTTCCGCCTTTTCCGTCAGTTCCTTTACGGTAATCTTTTCAAGAGGTTTATGTGACCTTAATTCAATAAACGCATTGCGAATTGCAGCCAGAGTTTTTTTCATTCTTAAATCCATTTTATTATCCTTTTTCTTCTATGTGTCTATTAATTGACTTATCCCGAAAACAGCTTGTTGTTTTTTAGACCAGTGTCTATTATCTTTATAACAGAAATATTGAATAAGTCAAGAGGTAAATATTATGGACAATTATGGTTTTTATACAGGAAAAATATTTGATGCCCACGAATGGCTGGGGGCTCATGTAGAGGATGACGGTGTGGTTTTCAGAACCTTCGCACCATCTGCTTCAGGTGTGGTGCTTCTTCATAAAGGCAGGGAAATACCTATGAACTGCATCTCCGACGGCAATTTCTACGAAGTAAAAGTTGCCGATGCCGCCTGCGGTGATACCTACGAATACAGAATCTATCATCACGGAAGCCAGTACACCGACCACTGCGACCCATACGGTTTCGGGATGGAATTAAGGCCCGACCACAAATCAATTATAAGGAATCTTTCCTCATATAAATTTAGGGACAGTGCATGGATTAAGAACAGGACTTCATGTATTAACGGCCCTCTTAATATATATGAATTACATGCCGGTTCATGGAAAAAGAAGGGTGACGGTCCTACCGACTGGTATAATTACAGAGAGCTTGCAAAGCTTCTCATTCCATATCTTAAGGAAAACGGATATAACTACATCGAGCTTCTTCCAATCAGCGAGCATCCATGTGATGAAAGCTGGGGTTACCAGAATACCGGCTTCTTTGCTCCTACAAGCAGGTACGGTACTGCCGAAGACCTTATGTATATGATAGATGAACTTCACCGTAACAAAATCGGTGTAATACTTGATTTTGTACCTGTGCATTTTGCTGTGGACTACTACGGACTTGCCAAATATGATGGTTCTCCGCTTTATGAATACCCTAACAATGACGTAGGCGTCAGCGAATGGGGAAGCAATAATTTTATGCATTCAAGGGGTGAGGTCAGAAGTTTTCTTCAGTCATGTGCCAACTACTGGCTCCAGACTTTCCATTTTGACGGTCTCAGAATGGATGCCATCAGCCGAATAATCTACTGGCACGGTGATGAAAGAAGAGGTGTCAACGGTAATGCAGTTGATTTTATCAAATATATGAATCAGGGGCTTAAGGACAGAAATCCGGGATGTTTCCTTGCTGCCGAGGATTCAACCAACTTTGCCAATGTTACCAAATCAGTGTCCGAGGGCGGACTTGGATTTGATTACAAATGGGACATGGGCTGGATGCATGACACATTGTCATATTTCCAGATGTCGCCGGATGACAGGTATAACAATTACCACAAGCTCACCTTCTCCATGATGTACTATTATAATGAGAAGTTTCTTCTGCCTCTCTCCCATGATGAGGTAGTTCACGGCAAAGCTACAATTTTACAGAAAATGTACGGTGACTATGATATTAAATTTCCTCAGGCAAGAGCTTTTTATATGTACATGATGGTTCATCCCGGCAAAAAACTTAATTTCATGGGTAATGAGCTCGGTCAGTTCAGGGAATGGGATGAAAAGAGGGAACAGGACTTCATGCTTCTTGATTTTCCTATCCATAGGGCATTTAACAATTACATTGCAGACCTTAATAAAAATTATCTTTCCCACTCGGCTTTTTACGGAAAAGAATATGATTATGACGGGTTTAAATGGCTGGATTGCAACTCACCTGACCGCCTTATGTATTCTATTTTAAGAGAAGATAACAAAAGCCGTATATTTGCTATATTTAACTTCAGTAAATATGAGCAGATTGATTACAGGATTGAACTTCCCGATAATAAGAGTGTAAATATCCTTATGAACAGCGATTGGAAATGTTACGGCGGAAATGCCGATGAAAACAGTGTGTTCTGGCATATTGACGGCAACACATTAACCTGTACAATGCCGGGCTTCAGTGCTGCGTTATTTGAATTAAAATAAATCACGGGGAACATCCGCCTCCTGTTGTCAGATTTATAGGTCTGACTTCCGGATGGCGGTATGTCCTCAGTGATTTTTAAATTTTATATATATTCAAAATATTCTAACAGTTTTTTGTAATTATCCTGTGATAATCTGCAGGTCTCAGTAAGATATCCTTTTTCTGAAGCATACTCATTCAATCCTCTCCTGTAATATTCTTTCGCGGAATCTTCAATGACAAAAGGAGGAATATTGTTTTTAAGACATTCCTTAAACATTATCAGTCTTCCAACACGTCCGTTGACATCCTGAAAAGGATGTATTTTTTCAAACCGGTAATGAAAATCAATTAGGTCTTCAAAAGTTATATTACTCATTTCTCTATAATCCGTTAATAACCTTTTTATCTCCGTAGGGACTTTTGACGGAGGCGTTGTTTCAACCATGCTGCCAATCATATTGGGACGCTTTTTATATTCTCCCACCGCAAACCATTCTTTCTGACTGTCCGTTGTTCCGCTTTTCAAAATATAGTGAACTTTTTTAATTATTTCCTCCGATAATTCTTTATCTGCAACGGATAAAATATAATCAAAACATCTGAAATGATTTACGGTTTCAATGATATCATCTACTTTTTCATGCCCCTCTATATCTCCAATGGTATGTGTTTCGTATATACTTCTTGTCTGATCCTCTGTCAATCTGCTTCCTTCTATATGATTGGAATTGTATGCAAACCTTATTTGTGTCTGATGATATAATCCTCCCTTTAATTTCATCTCCATTTCTTCCCTGAGTCTGAAAAGGACAGAACTTTCATCAATATTTTTTTCATAAGATAAAATAGCACCGGGCTGGCAATCAAGATACTCACATATACTTTGAACTGTTGCCATTGATACATCCTCGTTTTTTGAAAGTTTGGCTAATGTAGCTGATGAAATACCGGTCTCATTTTTTAATTTTTCTTTTGATATTTCCCTTTCTTCCATTATTAAAAATAGTTTCTTATATGAAATCATTTTACCGCCTCCTGATATATATTATATTATTATACTTTAGTTTTGTAAATATTCATCATTTAGATATTTAAAGATATTTTCACATAAAAAAGGCTGCCCACAATTGTGGAACAGCCTGTTTATTATAATATCCTACGTTATTACACGGTAACGACAAGGAAAAATTTAATAAGGAATATAATTGAAATTACATAAGTAAGAACCGAAACTTCTTTAGCCTTACCTGTGAATAATTTAATTACTGTGTAAGCAATTAATCCTAAACCGATACCATGTCCGATAGAACCTGATATAGGCATTGAAATTAACATAAGTGCTACAGGAACTGTCTGTGTCATATCGTCAAAGTTGATTTTCTTAAGACCGCTAATCATAAGAATACCAACATAGATAAGAGCTGCTGATGTAGCAGCAGGTGGAATAATTGCTGCAATAGGTGCAATAAACATACATGCAAGGAAAAGAATACCTGTTACCAAAGCTGTAAGACCTGTACGTCCGCCGGCTTCAACACCTGAAGCTGATTCTACGAATGTTGTAACTGTAGAAGTACCTGTTGCAGAACCTACTACTGTTGCTACAGAGTCTGCAATCAATGCCTGCTTCATGTTAGGCATTTCACCCTTTTCGTCAACCATACCGGCTCTTGAAGCTGTTCCTACAAGAGTTCCGATTGTATCAAACATATCTATAATACAGAATGTAATTATAAGCGTAATTGCTGTAAACCATCCGATTTCAACAAATCCCGAAAAATTGAACTTAAACAATGTTGTCTCTGCCATATCTGCGAATGGAGGTACAAAAGAAGCACCCTTAAGTGATGCAAATGGATTAGTATCAAGGAAGATAGCTTCGCCTGCCCAGTAGATAACACAAGAAGCAAGCATACCAAGTAAAACGGCACCTTTAACTTTCTTATGAGCAAGTATAATGATAACAAATAATCCGATAAACATTGTCACTACAGCTAAAACCATTGCTGAGTAACCTGAGCCCATTGTATCTCTTGCAAGACCCGGTGTTAATGAACCGAAGAAATCTCTCATTACATAGAAAGGGCCACCCTTATCACTATAAATACCCGCATTTGAACCCAAACCAATGTTCATAAGCATAAGACCGATTGCAGGAGCAATACCAAGTCTTACTCCTAAAGGAATTGCCTGAACAATTTTCTCACGTACATTAAGTACAGAAAGAATAAAGAAAATAATACCTTCAATAAGGATTATGCAAAGTCCTGCCTGAAATGATTCAGTGTAACTTAATCCTGTAATTGAAACAATATTACCTACAACTACAGCAAAAAAGCTGTTAAGTCCCATACCCGGTGCAAGGGCAAAAGGCTTGTTGGCAAGAAATGCCATTACAAACATACCGATTGCAGAAGCAATACATGTTGCGAGGAACACACCGTTCCATAACTTTGTTCCACCATTGGCACCAAAAGCGGTTAACAGGTTAGGATTTAATGCAATGATATAAGCCATTGTCATAAATGTGGTAAGACCTGCAACTATCTCAGTACGAACAGTAGTACCGTTCTCTTTGAGTTTAAAAAGTTTTCCCATCTTTTCCTCCTTGGAATTTTAATCGAGTGCTAAAATTCAGCACTCCTCATTTTAGCACATTAACGTGTGTTATTTCAATATTTTTTCGTAACATTCCGGTCTTCTGTCTCTGAAAAGTCCCCACTCAAGACGCATTGCGGCTATTTCATCAAGGTCAAATTCCTGTAAAAGAATGTCATCGCCTTTTCTTCCCGACTCACAAAGCAGTTCGCCCGTAGCATCCGTAATAAATCCTGAACCGTAAAACTCCAGCGAAGAACTCTGGTTTCCGTTGGCATCACACGGCGTTACCTCTTCAAGACCATATCTGTTAGCCGCTATAACAGGAATTATATTAGCCGCAGCATGGCCTTTCATAACGTTACGCCAGTGTTTCATGCTGTCACAGTTAAGGATAGGTTCGCTGCCAATCGCAGTAGGATAAAATAAAAGCTCTGCCCCGTTAAGTGTCAGGCACCTTGCGGTTTCAGGAAACCACTGGTCCCAGCATATGCCGATTCCTATCTGTCCGTAAGTTGTCTTAAAGGTTCTGAATCCTGTATTTCCCGGAGTAAAATAGAATTTTTCCTGATAAAAATGGTCATCCGGAATATGTGTTTTTCTGTAAATCCCAAGTATTTTTCCGCAGTCAAGAACCACAACAGTATTATACAGAACATTTCCGTCCTTTTCGTAAATACTTAAAGGCAGAACAATATTCAATTCCTGAGACACAGGAAGAAAATGTTTTACTGCATCGTTCTCCTCAACCGTTTTTGCAAATCCGTAATATTCATATCGTCTCTCCTGGCAAAAATATTGTCTCTCAAAAAGCTCCGGAAGCAGAATAATTTCTGCCCCTTTTTCTGAGGCAGTCCTTACAAGTCTGTCTGCCGTAAGAATATTTTCATTAACTTCCCTGCTGCACTTCATCTGAACGGAAGCAACACATACTTTTCTCATTCTTTTCCTCCTTTTGGAGTCTGCTGGGTAATGCAATGGATGTTTCCTCCTCCAAGCAAAATAACATCCGCCTTGACAGGGCATACCGTTCTGCACGGAAATTCTTTTTGCAGAATATTAACGGCGTTTTCATCATTAACATCACCAAATTGCGGAACAATAACGCTTTTATTGGCTATATAAAAATTAACATAACTGGCTGCCAACCGTTCGCCGGTTTCTCTCACATCCTCACCCTCCTCAAATACATAACCCTTTAGGTCATCTTCTTTAACCAGAACAGGCTTTGAAGGAATCGGCAGTTTAACAATCTCAATAGTTCTTCCCATTGCATCTTTTTGTTGCAAAAGATATTCCTCACATCTTCTGCTCATCTCATATTGCGGGTCATTTTTATCATCAGTCCACGCAAGCACCACTCTGCCAGGCCTTGTAAAAGCACATATATTATCAACGTGTTCATTAGTCTCATCGTTATATATTCCACAAGGGAGCCAGAGGACTTTTCTGCCGCCGAGGGTTTTAAGAAGAACCTCTTCAATCTCATTTTTGGTCATTGAAGGATTACGGCCTTGGCTTAAAAGACAGGCTTCTGTAGTAAGGATTGTGCCTTCCCCGTCACTGTGAATTGAACCGCCTTCAAGCACAAAGGGATGTGCGTCAAAAATCTTATCTCCGGCATACTTCAAAAATTCAGAAGCCACCTTGTCATCTTTATCGTAGTGCATATAGAGACCGTCAAAGCTGCCGCCCCATGCGTTAAATTTCCAGTTGATTCCCATTCTGTGGCCTTTATCATCAATGACGTAAGTAGGGCCCACATCTCTTGCCCATGCGTCATCACTCTCTATAAGTACGGCCTCCATATTTTCTTTAAGGCTGTTTTTAACCTCCTCAATATGGCTTTCATCTGCAAGCATATAGACTTTTTCACTTTTAGAAATGGCTCTGGCAACTTCCATGAAAGCTTTTTTGGCATCCCTGCCGCTATAAGGCCAGCTTCCCTGTCTCACAGGCCATATCATAATACAGCCGTCATGGGGTTCAAATTCGCCGGGCATACGGTAATTTTTTATTATACTATAGTCCATTATCTATGAAAGCCTTTCTTTAAAGTCATTATATCCAAAAGATTTTATCAGACGGCAGTCCCCGTTTTTATCCATTGAATATATGGACGGAAGCGGTATACCGTTAAATGTATTATTTTTTACCATAGAATAAATTGCCATGTCGCAGAAGGTCAGGCGTTCACCAATCTGAATATCATGGTCAAATCTGTAATTGCCGATAATATCCCCGGCAAGACAGGTATTTCCGCCAAGCCTGTAATCAAATTCTTTTTCGGGAGTCTCTATAATGCTGCCCCCCGATAATGGTGGTGTGTAAGGCATTTCAAGCACATCAGGCATATGGCATGCCGCACTTCCGTCAAGAATAAGACAGGTTATTCCGCTGTTTCTAACCTTATCAAGCACAGTTGTAACAAAATAACCCGCATTAAGGGCAACCGCTTCTCCCGGTTCAATATAGACTTCGACATTATATTTCTGTTTTATGTGGGTAATACAGTCGCATAAAAGCTCCACGTCATAGTCTTTTCTTGTGATGTGATGTCCTCCGCCAAAATTTACCCATTTAACTTTTCTAAGCAGAAAATCAAACTTTTCTTCAACAACATCAAGTGTTTTCTTCAAATCATCCGAATTCTGTTCACAAAGCGTATGAAAGTGGAGTCCGTCAATTCCGTTTATATCTGCTGTTTTAAGCAAATCAGCAGTTACTCCAAGACGGCTTCCTTTTCCGCAAGGGTCATAAATTTCATGTCCCTCCTGTGTTGAAAATTCAGGATTAACCCTGATTCCTATGCTGACATTTCTGCATTTTTCCTTATACTTTTCTAACTGGGATATGGAGTTAAATACGATATGGTCACATATTTTTACAAGTTCATCCATATCCGCCTCTTTATATGCCGGTGCGAAAACATGGTTTTCCTTGCCCATTTCTTCTTTGCCAAGTCTCGCTTCATAAAGTCCGCTGGCAGTTGTTCCCGATAAATACTTTCCAATTAACGGATAAAGGGCATAATTAGAAAATGCTTTCTGCGCCAGAAGCACATGGCAGCCTGTTTTTTCTATAACACCTGCCAGAATTTTGCAGTTTTCCTCTATGGCATTTTCATCAATAACATAGCAGGGTGTTGGTAACTCGTTAATTTTCACTTTATAACCTCGCCGATTATTCTACAGTTGCAGGGTTCTCATCAACAACCCAAGGAAGTCCGAATTTATTGAGAGCCTCCATATATGGGTCCGGGTCAAACTGTTCAGTCGTGAATACGCCCGGTTTTTTCCATATCCCCTGACACACAAGCATTGCCCCAATCATAGCAGGAACTCCGGTAGTATAACTGATTGCCTGACTTCCGACTTCTTTATAACACTCCTGATGGTCGCAGACATTATAGATATAAATCGTTTTTTCTTTGCCGTCTTTAACACCGTTAAAAATACATCCTATATTAGTTTTGCCCACGGTTCTCTCTCCAAGTGAGGCAGGGTCAGGAAGAAGTGTTTTAAGGAACTGGATTGGAACTATCTCCTGTCCATTATGTATAACAGGTTCTGTTGACAACATTCCCACATTCTCAAGACATTTCATATGGGTAAGGTAACTCTGTCCGAATGTCATAAAGAAACGGATTCTTTTTACGCCCGGAATATTTTTGGCAAGGGATTCTATCTCCTCATGATGCAGAAGATACATATCTTTCACTCCAACCTGAGGGAAATCATATTCTCTCTTAATGCTCATGGCAGGTACTTCAATCCATTTGCCGTTTTCCCAATAACTGCCCGGTGCACTTACTTCCCTTAAATTAACTTCGGGATTAAAATTAGTTGCAAAAGGATAACCGTGGTCTCCGCCGTTGCAGTCAAGAATATCTATTGTATGGATTTCATCAAAATAATGTTTTAGGGCATAAGCTGTATACACACTTGTTACGCCGGGGTCAAAGCCTGTTCCGAGAAGTGCGGTAAGTCCCGCATTTTTGAATTTATCTTCATAAGCCCACTGGTAGCTGTAATCAAAATATGCACTGAAGCCTTCTTCTTTACATCTTTTTTCATATGCTTCCCTCCAGACTTTATCCGTTGTATCCTCAGGTTCATAGTTAGCGGTGTCAATATAATCAACACCGGCCTCAAGACACGCATCCATTATTGTAAGGTCCTGATAAGGAAGTGCCACGTTAAGAACTGCCGTAGGCTTATACTCCTTAATAAGCGCAACAAGCTCTCCAACATTATCTGCGTCCACTTTAGCTGTTGTAATATTCGTACTTGTATGTGGTGCAAGTTTTTCTTTAACCGCCTCACATTTTGAAACTGTCCTGCTGGCAATACAGATATCCGTAAACACCTCGCTGTTCTGACAACATTTTGCTATTGCAACTCCTGCAACTCCGCCACATCCGATAATTAATAATCTAGCCATTTTCTTTTTCCTCCTGTTCTAATAAATCCTCAACATATTTTGGAAGCATAAAAGCACCAAGGTGAAGATTGGTTGTGTAATACCATGTTTTAAGATTTCTTTCCTCCCATCTCTTTGAATCAAAATCATTGAGTGGATGATATTTTTTACTGGCAAAACCAAACATCCAGTAACCGCTGGCACATGTAGGTACATGCGCCTGATATACCCTGCTTATAGGAAAACTTCTGTATACTTTCCTGTGCATTGAACGGAATGCCGACTCATCTTCATCAAAGAAGGGACTTCCATGCTGGTATACCATTATTCCGTCTTCTTTAAGTGCCTGATAACATATTCCGTAAAATTCTTTGGTAAAAAGTCCTTCCGTGTGTCCGAAGGGGTCTGTAGAGTCATTGATAATTATGTCATATTCGCCCTTTCTGCCACGCAGAAATCTAAGTCCGTCCTGATGATATATATGCACTCTTTTATCATTAAAACCTCTTGCCGTATCCGGAAAATATTCCATACATACCTCTACAAGTTCTTCATCAGGTTCAACAACATCTATTTCCTCAATTTCTGGATATGCCGTAAATTCAGTGCACACACCTCCGTCACCGCCGCCTATTATAAGCACCTTTTTTACATCCGGATGTACCGACATCGGCACATGGGTAACCATTTCGTTATATATAAATTCATCTGCTTCCGAAAAAACAATGCTTCCGTCAAGGACAAGTATCCTGCCAAAAGATTCCGATTGCAGTATCTCTATACGCTGATATTCACTTTGTCCCGAATAAAGCTCTTTTTCAATTCTGATATCAAGACAGACATTTTCCGTCTGATAATCAGAAAACCACATTTCCGCTTTTTTCCCAGCCATTTCATTCCTCCTGTGTTATTATTTCAAAACCCTGATATTTTCCACATCCGGGTCAGCCGCACCCTGCAGACTACAGCCTTTTTCTTTTGAAAAAACAATATGTTCAATTATCTCATCGGTTATCAGTTCTCCCGGTGCAAGTATCGGTATTCCCGGTGGATAACACATTACAAATTCACCGCAGACTTTTCCCGCACTTTTTGAAAGGGGTATTGAGACTTTCTCTGCATAAAACGACTGCTTAGGACTTTTTACTACTTCAGGTTCTATAAAATCCACGCATGCAAGATTGCTTCCGTCTTTCGCATAAAGTCTTTTTATATCCTCCAATGCTCCGACTAACCTCTCAATGTCCCTTAACCTGTCGCCGATTGATATGTATGCCATAATGCTTCCAAGGTCACCGAATTCAATCTGTATATCATACTCATCTCTGAGCAGATCATACACTTCTATTCCCGTAAGCCCGATATTTCTTGTATATATGCAAAGTTTTGTAACGTCATAATCAAAAACATTGACGCCATCCACAAGTTCACGCCCGTAAGCATAATATCCGCCGATTCTGTTAATTTCTTCTCTCGCATATTCTGCCATCCGGACAACCTTGTCAAAACATTCTTTTCCACGCAGGGCAAGATTACGTCTGCTAAGGTCAAGGCTTGATAAAAGTAAATAGCTTGCCGATGTTGTCTGGGTAAGATTAATTATCTGTCTTACGAGTCCTTTGTCCATATTTTGTCCCGTTAAAAGTACGGAACTTTGTGTCAGGCTTCCTCCTGATTTGTGCATGGATACTGCCGCAAGGTCTGCCCCTGCCGCCATTCCTGATATTGGTAAATTGCTTCCAAAGTAAAGATGTGTTCCATGCGCTTCATCACACAACACCTTCATTCCATGGCTATGTGCCAACTCCGTTAATGATTTCAAATCACTGCAGATTCCGTAATATGTAGGATTATTAATAAGCACAGCCACAGCATCAGGATTTTCCTCTATTGCCTTTTGCATCTTATCCACGGGTACTCCAAGCGATATTCCAATCTCAGGGTGTGTTGTTGGATTAACATACACAGGTATTGCCCCGCATAGAATCAGTGCATTAATCACACTCTTATGTACATTTCGTGGCAAAATAATTTTATCTCCTTCTTTACATACAGATAAAACCATTGCCTGTACTGCACTTGTTGTCCCGCCAACCATCAGAAATGCTCCTGCCGCATTAAAAGCATCTGCCATAAGTTCTTCTGCTTCTGAAATTACCGACACAGGATTACATAAATTATCAAGCGGTTTCATACTGTTCACATCGAGTCCTACACATTGTTCTCCCAGCAAATCACATAATTCCGGATTGCCTCTGCCCCTCTTATGTCCCGGAACATCAAAAGGTACTACTCTCTTTTTCTTAAATCTCTCCAGTGCATCACATATAGGTGCATGCTTCTGTCTTTCCAAATCCATTTGAAGTTCTCCTTGTATATAAAAAAATAACAGGTGGTATCATTACCACCTGTTGCTGTCTTATATAAATAATTATACGTTGCCAGAGTATTCAGCACATAAAAGCCTACTGCTCTTATTGACTTTCACAAGATGATAATGTAATCAATAATGCGGATTATCCGCCCGGCAGCCGACCCGCCTGTCCGTAAGGCTCTCTTCATAAATGAAGCGGTCTGAATTGACTCTCGTCACTAAAATGTAATTTAACATAAGTTATTTATATATGCAATATTTTTTTATAATTTAACATAAAATTGAATTAAGATACAGGTAATTTACCCATTGACTTTACACTTGTATCTATAATATATGTCTGTGGATTCTTATCTTCATCACTTGACAATGTTATGGTAAGAACCGTTCCGTCATATGAATAATTATCAATTCTGGTGTTCTTACTTGTGGAATCAAGGACAGTCATCTTATCGAGGTCAATTATGATATATGGACCCTTTACCGAATCAAAATCCATTATTGAGCCTTTTATCTTATACGCAAACCTGTCATCCGATGGCTGATTTTCTATATTGCCGTTAGATGTATTGGTAGTGCTGTCTTCATCAGCCTTTACAGGAGTTGTCTGTTCTTCTTCGTGCTTCACAGAAGTTGTCTGCTGTTCTTCATCCTTTACCGGAGTAGTCACTTCAACTTCATTATTGTCACTTGAATCAATGGTATAATCTTTATTGACAAGTGAATCATTGCCTGCATTGCCGCATCCTGCTAACAACGCCATCATAAGTATAACCGGTACAAGTAACTTTTTCATAAAAATTCCTTCTTTCATTGAACCATTTCTTTTACTTCAACCACATTATACTACTCTTGTCAAGAGGTTATGAAAATCATTAATATTTTTATTAGTCTTTCTGTTTTTTGATTGTTTTCTCAATTTTCCTGATATAATCCAAGTCAAGTCCACAGAAGTCAGCAATCTGTTCCGGTGTCTTACCTGATGCAAGCATTGATTCCACAAGTTCAGTTCTACCTTCTTCCCGACCTGCTGCTCTGCCTTCTGTTCTACCTTCTTCCCTTCCCCTTGCTTCAAGTCTTTCTGCCACTTCACACATATTTCGCACTTCCTTTCCATCCACTGTCGACAACACCTTTTCGTAACGCTTATCATGTGTCATTGCCGAAATATATTTAATTATCAAGCGGAATTTCATCTGATTGTTCAATAACCTTTTCCACTTCTTCTAAATCCAATCCACAGAAGTCGGAAATTTGTTCTGGTGTCTTTCCTGAATTAAACATCGATAATATAAGTTCAGCTCTGCCTTCTTCATACGCTATCTGCTTTATCGCCTTTTCGTGTTCTTCTGCATCAAATTCAAACAAACTCATTGACCTGACCTCATTTCTGTTATTAGTTAGAAAATCCCTAAGAATACCGTTTCCGATACAATAATCAATAGCGGAATCCACAGCCTCTCCCTTTTCCATTGTTTTAAGGTTGCTTCTGATACATCCGATAAACTCTGAATATTCCTTAAGTGGTTCGCATCTGTCCATTAAGGTGCAATCCGCTAAGTTATTGATATTGTACTGGATAACCACAAGTTCAAGATTAGGTATCCCATCCTTGTGGGCATACAAATCGGACAGACGCATTACCTTGATTGGCGGCTGCTCATTAACACCGTTATAAAATGTTTCATTATTCATATGTACTCCTTTCAGGCAGAAAAAGCCATTAATCCTAAATAAAAACTTCCTGCCTTATAAAATTAAATTGGGTATAAAGCATTGATTTCAATTTAGAAAATAGAA
>JBNMKN010000009.1:0-29422 GCA_050874365.1 Butyrivibrio sp.
CGTTCGACTTGCATGTGTTAAGCACGCCGCCAGCGTTCATCCTGAGCCAGGATCAAACTCTCATATAAAGTTTGTGACTCAGATGAGCTAGCTTTTACTAAGTTCATCCGTCTACGTTTTGTACAATCTTTTCAGATGTACTGAATGTCTTATTCCTCTTTCGAGGAACTGAAAATTTTGAAATTTTCAGGGTTGTTTCACTGTTCAGTTATCAAGTTTCTTACTTGCTGTCTCACGCGACAGCTTGTATATATTATCATAATCAAAGCAAGTTGTCAACAACTTTTTTTTAATTATTTTTAATATTTTTTGTCAGGCAAGTGTCTGTCTCGCACCGACAAATGAGATAGTACCACTTTGAGCTGTAGTTGTCAACAACTTTTTTGATATTTTTTTAACGAAGTTTAATTCTGGATAAAAATGTCGGTTTTATCGGGTTTGTAGCATATACACTCTGTACCGTTAAGGTTCTCTTTGTGCATATCTATACCTGCGATTCTGCTGTTGTCATATGTTTTATAATAGTAGATTCCTTTTTCCGCATTACAACAGCTTGTATATATGGAAATTTCATATTTACCTTCCTTTACTTCGCAGCAGCCCCTTGGCTGGATAATTGTATCCATAATATGAAAGAACTGATTCACACATTCATTTTCACTTTCGCCGGCAATCGAATTCAATTTCACAAATGCAGCTCTTGCAAATCTTGAGGTTGAACTTAAATCTCCAGGCAGCCCTATAGCACCCATCCCCCTGCTGTAAAGTTCAAGAGATATTTTATCAGAAAAACTGTTGTCAGGCTGTGATGCTGACAATCCTCTGTATTGATTAAGTAAAAACATCTGCGTCTCAAACGGAGGGTTATTCGTAAGAACTCCCACAGGATTATCATATATATGAAGCCCGTCCTTCATAAATTCAACGGTAATATCTTCATCTTTATCAGAAATAATCCAGTGAAGTGATGACACCGGCAGTCTGTCGCTGAAGCTTTCCGAAAGCAGGCAGATTTTTTGAAGTTTCTGTCTCGCTTCTTTTACTGAAGTGCACTGCCCCAGTATCCATGGTATAAATTCAAATTGGAGTATATTATCTCCATCGGTATGTTTATCTGAGTAACAGGCATTTCCTACAAAATTAAGTCCCGCCATACAGAGACCTTTTTCATTCATGGCATCATAGTATAACGGTATATTCTCCGCCATATGAGCCATTCCTATAATTGCGAAATGTTCTTCCATGTTGCCCGCATATCTGAACCTGAAATGATATTTTCTCGGCATAACCACTATTTCTTCACCGTATGACGCTTCATAATCAAAAGTACGTCCAAAATACAGGTCTTTAACCTTATATGAAACTGCTGTACACATTCTGTTTTCTCCTTAAAATTAATACTATTATTTTATTTTTATTTATTATTAATGTCAACGTAATTACCTATACATTTTCCTCTTTATATATTATAATGATAGTAGTGTTTTGTTTTGGGGTACATACATATGGAAAAAAATAGAATAAAACGGATTGTCCTGTTTTTACTGTTGGCAGTTTCTTTTCTGGTATTGTTGATTCCGTTGATATACTTTACTCAGAAGAATGTCAAAAGGTATGAAAACACAGGCACTTTGCTTGATGAACATTGGGATGTTACAATCAATGACGTAGTCTATAACGACGTTACTCTAAGTGAATTTACATTTCCGGTTACCCGGAAAGGGGATGTTCTGACGCTTTCAAGGACTCTTGACGAACAGTTTTCCCTGTTCGACCCGGTTATTAAATGCGACCTGGTTCATTGTTATGTCAGGGTTTTTCTTGATGATGATGAGATATACGGCTACGGTGAAGCCGACTATGAGAACGGAAGCTTTCTCGGTTACGGAACACATTATATACAGTTAAAGGATTATCTGGGTAAAAAAATAACGTTTAACCTGATTGTAACGGAAAACAAAGCATTTAACGGTATTCCCGCAATGATTGGCGGAAACAGGAGCGAATTGGTTATATCCACAATCGTAACTAAAATATTTGTGCTGGCTACAGCGCTGGCTCTTATATTATTTGGCATCATAATGTCCGTTATAACATTAGCGATGATACTTAAGGACCCTAATATGAAGCAGCTGTATTTCATTGCGGTTTTTGCACTTCTTATCGGTCTGTGGACGTTATGTAATAATGACATCATGATATATTTTACCAACTCCATAAAAGTAAAATCATATACGGAATACCTGTCTTTATACGCACTTCCGATTCCGCTGCTGGCATATTTTTATCCTGAAATCACTAACATAAAACGCAAGCCGGTATTTCTGATACTTTACAGGATATTATTCGTATCACATTCGCTGTTCTTCATAACATCGGTTATTTTACAGCTTTTAAATGTTGTTCATCTGCCCGGTATGCTCCAGATATGCCACATATTGATGTTTTTAGAGATATTGCTGATATTTGCGGTTACCGTAAACGATTTAATAAACCGCAGAAGATATAAACACGCATTTCAGGTAGGAATGGTTGCAATACTTGTCATGATAGCATTTGAGCTAATCAGATACAATGTCTGCAAATATATAGGCTCATTCTTCAATAACAGCTTTAACAGCCATGTATGTTTCAGCGTTTTATTTATTGTAATTGCACTGTTAATTGACTACTCATTAAAAATATTTCATTCTCTTATGCTAAGCGCAAGGCAGAAAATTCTTGTGGATATGGCATATACGGACGAGCTTACAGGACTTTACAACCGCAGAAAATGCGATGAGATAGTCGAACAGCTTATTGATTCAAATAAGGATTTCGGGTTAATAAGCATGGATTTGAACCTGTTAAAATATTTTAATGATAAATACGGTCACGAAAAAGGCGACGAGCTGCTTAAAACTTTTGCCCATATCCTTAAAGAAGCTTTTCCGGACGCTCTGGTACACGCCCGTATGGGTGGGGATGAATTTATGATTGTACTTAGTTCCATGGAAACCGATGAGTACGAAAGTATAATTAAACATCTTAACAAAATAATAAACGAACACAACAAGATTCCCGGCAATATCTTCATAAGCACCGCCGCAGGATGTGTTTCAAGAAGTGAAATGGGAAGTTACTCCGACCTCCGTACAATGTATCAGGAAGCCGATAAAAGAATGTATAAGAATAAAAACGAAATTAAAAAACAGTTGAGGTAATTACACCTCAACTGTTTTTTGTTTATGCGCCGAATAATCCGCCGTATGATAATAAATGTAAAAGATAGATTGCAGCCGCACATATCAATACCCAGTAAACAATCATGAATGCTTTCTTTTCTGTCAATCCCTTCTTGGTTGCAATAATTCCCACTATACCGAGTATAACCATAAGAACAGTAAGAATGATGCCCTTGATAGCATTGCTCTTATATTCTATATTAAGAGCCTCATCTGTTCCGAGATAATATGTAGAGCTTGTTCCCTGCTCTTTAAGCATATTCTTTTCTTTAGTCTTTAATTTGATAATCTTACCTTTGACTGTAACGCCATCTCCCTTAGCATATCCTGTACTAAGGAAATTCTTCTTATAAAAGCTCTTAGAAGCCCTGAATACGATAATTCCGTCAACATCTTCAGATACACCATAGTAATAATGGACTGTAGCTGTAGGGATGTAATTAACAGAATATTTCATATCAAAAAATTCTCCTGCTTCCTTAAGTGTTACTGTCTTGTACTCACTTTCATCACCTGTTAATGCCCCGATATTGGTCACAAGTGAAAACACAACAATAATTGCGATTAAAATAATTGCGACAATACCGCTTCCACGTTTTTTCTTCATTCTTTTTGTCTCCTTCTAAATAGTTATTTTATGCTGTCACATCAGCATACTCTGCTTTCGTAACCTTTAATAAATCATCAGGATGTAATTTAATCTGTACTCCTCTCTTCCCTCCGCTCACATATATAGCGTCCTGAAGTATGGCAGATTCATCAATCCTTGTTACATAGTGTTTTTTCATTCCGACTGCAGTACAACCGCCCCTTATGTAACCGGTTACGTTAGTTACATCCTTAAGCGGAAGCATCTCAACAGACTTTTCCCCGACGGCTTTAGCTGCTTTCTTTAAATCAATTTCCTTTTCGATAGGTATTACAAAAACATAGTAGTTTTTACTGTGACCTATTGTTACAAGGGTCTTGTACACCATTTCGTGGGGAAGCCCCAAAGCGTCTGCGGTATGAACACCATCTATAAACTCATCGCATTCGTAGTAACCCGTCTCAAAATTAATACCTTCCGATTCAAGTATACGCATTGCGTTGGTTTTAACTTCTTTTACTGACATTTTATTTCACTAACCTTAAAAAATATGCACTGTTTGGTTTCATTGTAAAACCATTTGCAATATCAATAGTTTCTCCTGTTATCATATTTACTGCTTTATCTGCACCGGCATTGAAATTAGCCTGAAATTCGTTATCATCGATATTAATACCCACAAGCACAGTCTCTTCTTCTGTCAATCTTCCGAAAACGCACTGTCTGTTAGTAAGTAAAAGACTGTAGAAATTACCGTAATTAAGGGCTTTGCTCTCTTTTTTAACCTTGGCATAGCCTGCAATTATATCGGTAAGTGTATTTTCCTCGTAATTTTCAAAATACGGTCTTAAAGCAGGGTCTCCCTGCGACTTATCGGCTTTGAAGCCCCATTCGCTTCCGTAGTATACACATGGAATACCGGGCATACCGAAGATAAACGCATACGCAAGAGGAAGATTCTTCTCATTATTGATTACGCTTGCGATTCTTGATACATCATGGTTATCCACGAATGAAAGCATGTGTTTGCCCTTGTAAAGAGTCCATTCCTCAGGTCCGAACTGACGTAAAAGTGAATGTACTATTTCAAAAAGATTCAGGCTGTTAATTGCTGAATGGATTCCCTTATAGCACTCGTAGTTGGTTGCGGAATGAAGCATTCCGTCATTGACAAGTCTATTGTAATCGCCGTGAACAGTTTCTCCCACAAGGAAGAAATCATTTTTAAGGCTGTCTGTAAAGCCTCTGAGCCTGTGCATGAAATCAGGGTCAAGACAGTACGCAACATCAAGTCTTATTCCGTCAATTTCAAAATATTCTATCCAGTATTTTACACAGTCAAAAAGATAATTTACGACTTCATCATTTTTAAGGTTGAGCTTTACAAGGTCATAATTGCCCTCCCAGCCTTCATACCAGAGTCCGTCATTCCATGCGTCATTACCGTTGAAATCAATGTTAAACCAGTAACGGTATGGTGAATTTTCCCTGTTCTTAAGAACATCCTGAAATGCAAAATGTCCTCTTCCGACATGGTTAAATACACCGTCAAGAACTACCTTGATATCATTTTTGTGTAATTCGTCACATACCTTTTTAAAATCCTCGTTAGTTCCCAGTCTTACGTCTATTTTCTTGTAATCCCTTGTATTGTAACCGTGTGTATCGGATTCAAATACAGGTGAAAAATAGATTGCGTTGGCTCCAACTTTTTTGATGTGTGGAATCCAGTCAATAAATCTTAATATTCCATGTCTTAATTCTCCGTCATTTTCAAACGGTGCTCCGGTAAATCCTAACGGATATACCTGATAAAATACGCTTTCGTATGCCCACATAGCTTATTCCTCCGCTGCCTTTGCAAATCTTTTGTAAAGGTCTTCCCTTTCTCTTTTCAAATTAATTGGCTTAAATGTCTTATCGTCAACAAAACAATGGGAGCTTTCTCCGGTTACACGGATCTGTCCGTCATTTTTGTCAACAACCTCGTAAGCAAGTTCGATAATTATGCCGTTAAATTTTTTGATTGATGTCTTGACAATAACATCATCGTCAAATTTGGCAGGAGATTTATATTTGCAGGAAACAGACACCACAGGAATCTGTATTCCTTCCTCCTCCATATGACGATATGATATATCATTGTCACGCATAAATTCAACTCTGGCTTCTTCAAACCATCTTATATAGTTAGAATGATGAACTACACCCATTTTGTCTGTCTCATAATATTTGACCTGTCTTTCATAGTTATACATTCTCTTTGCCTCCATTCTTTGAAAATACGCAGCCGCAGAAATTCTGTCTGTAAAGATTATATTCTTTTGATAACTCTATGGACTGCTTGTAGCCTTCCTTCTTTTTAAAATCCGAAGGCAGGTGTCTGACACCGTATTCGGCTTCAAGTTTTTTACCTATTTCGTTAATCTTGTCCGCTTTTTTTAAAGGACTTATGGATAAAGTCGTAGTGAAATAATCCGCACCCGTCTTTCTGGCGTATTCCGCTGCTTCTCTCATTCTCATTTCGTAGCATATAAAGCATCTTTCTCCGCCCTCAGGTACGTTTTCAAGCCCTTTAACAGCTTCATAGAACTCTGACGGCTCATATCTGCCTTCCAACATCGTAACGGGATATTTGAAATTCATTTCCTCTATAAGTCTTTTCTGTTCCGCAACACGCTTCTCGTATTCCTCTTTAGGAGATATATTAGGATTAAAATACAAAAGAGTGATTTTAAAATATTCCGACAGATACTTTAAAACATAGCTGCTGCAGGGTGCGCAGCAACTGTGAAGCACTAAAGTCTTAGGTGTTTCCATGGTTTCAAGAAGCTTATCAAGCTCCTTCTGATAATTCTGTGTTCCCATTTACCGCTCCATAATATTTGTTCACTGTTTGTTAATTATTTTATCACATTTTATCTACATTTGTGTTATACACTAAATGAGTAATGAAGTTAAAAACCTTTTCATAATTATTTTTTTCTTTTTCATAAATGCCCGGTGGTTAGTGATACCGCCGGGCCCTCCTTTTATATTCCATTGATTTTTTACATATAATATGTCAGAATTAACCTTGTATAAAAAGGAGGCTACCATGAATAATTTATTACCTAATCGCTCTGATGTCAATACCAAAGACACCTGGGCAACCGATGATTTATATAAAACCGATCAATTATTTCTTGAGGATCTTGAAGTTTTCAAAAAACGCATTGATGAGCTTGGCTCTTACAAGGGAAAGCTTAATGGTGCCCACAATCTTTATGATTACTTTTCACTTAAAAATAACATAATGCTCCTTGCCGACAGGGTAAGCCACTATGCTTCCCTGAAATCCGATGAGGATACCGGCAATTCCCTATATCAGAATTACAGAGCCAAGGTTTCCGACGCTTTTGTGCTTATGAGCAGCGCCACGGCTTTTGAAGTCCCTGAATTAATATCCGTGGGCATGGATAGGATTGGGGAGATGTGTAAGGAACTTCCTGAGCTGTCTTTTTACAGGCATGCAATAGATGACGAGCTTCGCCTGTCCAAGCATACCCTTGACGAACAGGGCGAACAGCTTTTGGCTTTGTCAGGCGAGATGGCTGACGCTTCGTCAAATACTTTTTCACTTCTTTCCAATGCCGACATGGCTTTTGAACCATTTAAAGTTGACGATAAAGAATACCATATCTCACAGGGCAGTTTTGTTCCGCTTATGCAGAACCGTAACAGAGAGGTAAGAAAAGCAGCTTTTACTAATTATTATAAGGAATACAAACAATTCAGCAACACCTTTGCATCACTTATTAACGGTCAGATGAAAATGCTTTCCTTCTACGCCAAAGCCGGTAAGTACAATTCAACTCTTGAGGCTTCCCTGATGGCTAACAACGTAAGTACGGACATATATTACAATCTCATTGAGGCTGTACATCAGAATATCGGTCTTATGCACGACTATGTAAAATTACGCAAAAAAGCTCTTGGTCTTTCAGAGCTTCATATGTATGACATTTACGTTCCTCTTGTAAAAGAATCCGACCGCAATATTCCATACGATACCGCAAGAAAAGACATTCTTGAGGCTTTATCGGTGTACGGGGATGATTACTTAAATGTTATTAAAGAGGCTTTTGATAACCGCTGGATTGACAAATACGAGAACAAAGGAAAAAGAAGCGGTGCTTATTCCGCAGGCTCTTTTGTCCATCCATACATTCTCCTCAATTACAAGGATAATCTTGACAGTGAATTTACGCTGGTGCATGAGTTAGGTCATGCAATGCACTCATATTTCTCCAACAAAGCCAACGAACCCATATATTCACAGTATGTAATATTTGTTGCGGAGGTTGCTTCCACCTGCAACGAAGCCCTGCTTATGAGGTACCTGCTTAACAAAACCACGGATAAAAAAGAACGCGCCGTACTCATTAACTATTTCCTTGAACAATTTAAGGGAACGTTATACAGACAGACAATGTTTGCTGAATTTGAACTGTTTATGAATAAGCGGATTGCTTCAGGAGAATCTCTTACCGCCGATATCCTGAATGAAAAATATTACGAGCTTAATAAGTTTTACTTTGGAGAGGACATTGTGCTTGATGAGGAAATCGCACTTGAATGGGCAAGAATCCCTCATTTCTACTACAATTACTATGTATACCAGTATGCAACAGGATTTTCCGCTGCTATTGCTCTTTCCGATATGCTTCTTAACGGCGGAGAGCCGGCAGTCAGAAAATATCTTAATTTTCTAAGTTCCGGCTGCACCAAAGACCCCGTCTCTCTTTTAAAGGATGCAGGAGTTGATATGTCAAGTGCCGCACCGATTAACACGGCACTTAATCTTTTCAGAAACCTGTTAAAAGAATTTGAAGAACTGCTTTAATAAAAAAGAGCTTCCGGTCATTTAACTGACCGAAAGCTCTTAATTTTATTTTTTCTTATCTTTCTTACTCTTCTTACTGTCTGAATTAATCATGTAAAGCACAGTTCCGATAAATATGCTGAAGTCGGCAATATTATATGTCATCCGCTCCATTCTGTCTGATTTATCGATATTAAACTGGATATAATCTACAACTTTACCACGGATATACCTGTCTGCCACATTGGAAAGTGCTCCGCCGATAATCATTGCGGCTCCAAGTTTTCTGTTAATCCGTCCTCTCTTAGAGAAAAATAACGGAAGTGAAAGTATCAGGAATATCACAAGCACAAGTGATGATATTCTCTTAACCTTTGCAGGATCCTCGTCTAACACGTTACCTGCCATACCTTCATTAAAAGTTCTTACTATCCTAACTTTCCCTTTAAACTTTTGGATTGGAAAACCCGCTTCCGGAATCTCCAATATCTTAGCCTTAATAATCAAATCAGCTACAAGGATAATCAGTATGACAACTATGTATACCATGCTCTACACTCCATTCAATATCTACTCTACCTTAAATACGCTTACGCTGCTCTCAAGATTGTCGGCAAGTTCATTAAGCTTATTAGCCGATGCCGCAAGCTCTAACATCATTGAAGTAAGTTCTTCGATTGATGCCATAGTCTCTTCTGTAGCAGCCGCATTTTCTTCGGATACCGCAGAAAGTGATTCTATAACTTCTACAATCTTATTCTTATTAACGTCAAGTGCATTACTTTCATTGCTGATGCCGTTAATCTGATCCATTGACTTCTCTACGCCTTCTCTTACTGTTCCGAAGATTGACTTAGTCTCATGAATCTTATTTTCCTGATCGGATACGGCATTCTTAACTTCTTCCATAATCTTGACTGTCTTATTGGATTCAACCGTAAGACCGTCTATTATGTGTTGAATCTTAACTGCCGACTGGTTAGACTGCTCTGCAAGCTTCTGTATCTCGGATGCAACAACCGCAAAACCTCGTCCTGCTTCACCTGCCCTTGCCGCCTCAATACTTGCGTTAAGTGAAAGGAGATTAGTCTGTGATGCTATATTGGTAATTATCTCAACTGCCTGTCCGATTTCTTTTGCGGATACATTGGTAACTTCTGTCTGTGTTGCAATAAGTTCAACGGCTTCGCTTGTCTTGGCTGTTGTCTCAACAAGGTCACCCATGATATTCTGGGCATTATTCTCAGCCTTACCCATATTAGCGGCTGTGGTTGATAATACTTCTACTTCTTCAACAACGTGTCTGATAAGTGAACCGATGTTATCAACATGTCCTACCGCAGACTGTGTCTCATCTGCCTGTGATGATGCACCTGCCGCAATTTCTTCGATTGCGTGGCTGATATCTTCAACTGTTCTGCTTGACTGGTTAGACATTGTGTCAACATTGTCGGACGCTTTCTTAACAATGGATACAGACTCTTTGATTTCACCGATAACCTTTGTGAATCTGTCTCGCAATACTTGTGTGGTTCTTGCTATGTTACCGATTTCGTCTTTACGCTTAAGGTCTGAATCATTAAATGTTACGGTAAGGTCACCTGTAGACATTGTATCAAGGGCCTTATCTATTCTCTTCATAGTCTTAGACATCTGTCTTGCAAGGATTGTAACAATTACAAGTGATAAAAGGAATACTGCGCTGAGACCGATAACCGATGTCTTGGTCTTATCTGCTATTCTCTGCTTATCGCCTGTTGTCTCAATACCTACATAAATCATTCCCACTACTTCGCCGTCTTCACCGTCTGAATATAATGGGAGATAACATACATAATAATCGGCTCTGTTAAGTCTTTCCTCACCATAGTAAGTGTTGCCTTCCATAACCGTATTGTAAACATTTTCTTCTGCCTTATTGCCTAATGTTCTTCTTCCGTTGACATCCATAATAGATGTTATCTTGATTTCATTGCCGTAGTAAAGGGCAGATTCGATTCCCGTCTCTTTCTTAAGAGTATCAAGTAAGGAATTATTACCTGTAAGTCTTGTCTCTCCTTTGTAAAGGACTCCCGAACCGTCTACCGTGTATTCGCCTTCATATCCGTAAACATACGCACTCTTGATTGCCGAAGCCGCTGTCTGTAAAGTGGTTGTTCTGTCCTCTTCAATGGTCTTTTTAATGAAATCCCTTGAGAAAACAAGTGAAATGGCAAACATAAACGTAAGAGGAAGAATCGTACATATAAGGATACGGAACATAAATGATATTCCTTTTTTAACCTTTTTGACCTTCTCTATTACTTCTTCTGCCTTCTCTTCACCGACAAGATTATCAAGTATCTCAACCTTTTTCTTGTCCATGCGTTCTTTTCTCTTACGGTGCTTTTCTTTAACCTTGGTCTTAAGATCTTCCTTAGCTTCGCCGTCTTCTGTAATATCTTCGCAAGGTTCTTCTGTCGCTGCCTGTGTATCTGTGACAGCCTCATCCTCTACTGCCTGTGTATCTGTGACAGTCCCGCCTTCTGCCGCCTGTGTATCCGTAACAGCCTCAGTCTCCGTTACCTCCGGCTGTTCATCATCATTAACTGCGTCAGTTACCGTATCTGTCTCTTCCTGCTTATCAGACTTCTTATTCTTCTTAACCTTAGGTGCCTTAGGCTTCTTCTCTTTCTTAGGCTTAGGTTCTTTCTTGTCCTTGGCTGCTTTTTTCTTTTTCCCTTTATTATTATCTGCCTCTGTATCAGTTGTTAATTCTGAATCATTGACTGTTGATAAATCCTGCTCTGCATTATCTTCCACAACATCATTAACTTCTTCATTGAGGTCCTCTCTGGTGTAGTTATCACTCATAATTACTTCTCCTTTGACGTTGGTAAATATGAGTATATTTTACTATATTTATATATTATTTGCAAGGAAATACCGTCATTTTTACCTATTTTTCTTTTCCCAGACGTATTCTGAACAGTTTACGTTTTAACATATTCCAGTTAAAAGGTATGATGGGGTATATATAACTTTTTTCCGATATGGTTCTGTTAAATACAAGGCATAAAATAAATATCAGAACGCCTGCAATAAATCCCCAGATATTAAAGAACCATGTCAGCACAAGTATTATTAATCTGAAAAATTTAATAGCGTAACCTATTTCAAAACTTGCCTGCGTATACGTTCCTATTGACACAAACGCCATATATAACATGCTTTCCGGTTCAAACCAGCCGGAGCTTACCGCATATTCGCCCACAACGATACCGGCAATTACGCTTAAAGGCGTTGACAGAAGCGTCGGTGTATTTACTGCGGCAAGGCGTAATCCGTCAATGGCAAATTCCAGTATAAAAAGCTGCAAAAGCACGGGCACCGTGGAATTGTGTTCTTCTATCAATACAAATTCCAGCCATTTTGGTACGCTTTCGGGATTATTTAATAACAGCACCCACACAGGCGTAAGAAGAAGCGAAAAAATCGCTATACAGTATCTTGACAGTTTAAGGTAGGTTCCTGTTACCGGCGGAAAATAGTAATCGTCTGCCTCTTCCGCTATATCAAAAATAGATGTTGGGAGAATCATTACCGCAGGGGAATTATCGATTAAAACAACTATATTGCCGTCAAAAAGGGCTGCTGCCGCCGAATCCGGTCTTTCCGTGTATTTGAATTTCGGAAAGGGATTGATATAGCTTCCCTTTAAAAGGGTTTCCGCAAGACTTTCAATATTCATGGTAAGTGCATCCACGTTAATGGATTTAATACGCTCTTTAATATTTTCAAGCAGTTTTTTATCCGCCAGCCCGTCAATGTAAGCGACTGCAATATCGGTCTTTGAAAGTCTTCCCGCACTTAACGCCTCGACCCTGAAATCCTTGGTTCTCACCCTTCGCCTTATAAGTCCCACATTGCCCGCAATGGATTCCACAAATCCATCCCTCGAACCTCGTAACACCCTGTTTTTCCATGGCTCCGATACGCTTCTTGATGGGTACGTCCTGCAGTCTATGAGAAAAACATTGTCAAACCCCTCCATAAACATAACCGCCATTCCCTGCATAAGGGGCACGATTGATTTAACGGGGCTGTATTCCACATCAACTTCGATATGCGGGATTAAATCCGCCATTTCATCAGCCGACCCAGGTATATCCTCTTCTTTTAAATCCGAGAAAAACTCCAAAAGTTTTTCCATCAGTTCATCTTTAATGAAGCTGTCTATCATAAAAAAAGCTGCCTTTTTCCCTGCGATTTTAATATTTTTTACAATCATATCAAAATTTTTCTCAGGCTGTACCAGCTCTTCAAAATATTTTACATTATCTTCAAATTTATCACTATATTTTTCCATAAAAAAACTCCCAGGCAAGTGTTATTAATAGCTTGCCCGGAAGTTCCGGTAATATTCCTAATTTCCTGCACTTTCGTATTTTGAAATTCCAATTTTGAAAACCGAATACGCCAGTATGCTTAATATAACTGCAATCAGACATTCGATGCCAACCGTCATAAGCGCACTTTTCTGTATGAGAAAATAGCTTGCGGGAAAATATGCCACAAACGCAAACGGCACAACAAATGTCAGAATAAACTGTATCGGTTTTGAGTAAATCTCAACGGGATATTTTGCAAAATCTGCCATTTCGTATGCAACTTGAAGGAACGGTCCGCTTCTTTTTATCCAAAAGGAAAGACTTGCAAAAAGTAGTTTGATGGATGTGTAAATTACCGCTCCCGCAATCACAGAAACAATAAACATCACTATATGCATGCCGTCCACAATTACAATGCCTTTGCTTAAAGACATGACAATGAGAATTGTTCCGATTAACAGTTCCCCGACTGCGTCCGGCTGGAGTTTTTCGCAGATAATCTGGAAAAACACGTTCATGGGTCTTAGCATATATCTGTCAAAATCTCCGTTTACCACCATTCTCCACGCCACAAGCCATATATTATCCGTAAAAAGATGGTCTATTCCTCTTGGAATCTGTGCAAAGCCGTATATAAATATAAGCTGGCTTAATGTCCAACCGTTAAGATTGGGTATTTTGTCAAAAATAAGATATAAAAATGCGATTCCCAAGGCCTGGGTAAAAAAGAACCCGAACAGTCCCATAAGGAAATCCACTTTTGATTGTACAAGTGTTTTAAAAAATTGTTTTATCAAAACACGATAGAGGCGGAAATATCTTTTTATTTTAGCCATATCCTAACCTCCTAACACAATAAGTCTCTTGGTTACACGTTTCCATATAAGGCTTCCTATCACATACAACAGCACAACCCATATAACCTGCCTAAGGAGTACAAATGCAAGCCCGCTTCCCTGAAATTTTCCCAGATAAATCATGACCGGTGTGTAGGTCATTGAGGAAAACGGCAGAAAGTTAAACACTTTTTGTACTGTCTCAGGGAAAAATGTAAGTGGTATGAGCTGTCCCGTGAGGAATGACAGCACCGCTGATTCTATCATCTGCAGTCCGAATATATATGTGGTAAAAAATGCTATAAGTCCGAAACAGAAATCAAATAAAAGATATATCAACAGACTTAACATCATACTAAGCACATAGAGGAGTAAATTAACCCAGCCTGTGAAGGGCAGGCATAAAACTTTTGCCCTGTAAATTTCAACGCCAATCCATACAAACACGGCGGGCATCACAAAATTATACATTGAGTATCCGAAGCCTTTGAATATGATGCTCATCCTGTAGTCAATGGGTTTGATAAGGTTATTGGCTACCGTGCCTTTTACCACATCAAAGCTGACTTCTTCGTTAATTGACACATTGGCTACCATTTTTGTCACATACGTCATAAATACATAGATAACCATTTCGGAAACCGTAAGTCCGCCTATCACTCCGCCGCCTGCACTGCCGTACACGGCTTTCCACAGGTAGTAATTTATTAACGAGCCGAAAAGGCTGCACAATATAAAAAGATATACCGAGCCTTTATATGCCATACATGCTTTTATCTGATTAGATGCAAAAGGAAAATAGGTGCGAAAAAATTTTTTCATATTCATTCACCCTTTCTGTCCAATCCTGAAAGACCGTGGCTGTAAATTTCTTTTACTATATCTGCCAGTTCCGTTTCCTGGATTTTTACGTCTTTAACGTCTGTAAGTTCCATTACCGGAGACATAATTTCAGACATTTTCACTTTGTCTTTGTCAAAAATAAATGTTATTGTCCCCATTTCGTCATCGGTTTCAAAGGACAGGATTTCTTTATTTTTTGACGTGATACTGCACCAGTCGGTCTTTTTACATAACGGAAGATTTGACACTTCCATCGTTACTCTTCTCATTCTTCCATAGGTATCTTTCAACTGCTTAAGGCTGCCATCGTATATCTTGTGGCCTTCATCAATAATGATGATTCGGCTGCATAATTCTTCTATATCGCCTATATCATGGGTTGTAAGTATTACCGTGGTATTATATTTACGATTAATTTCTTTTATCGCTTCTCTTATCTTGTCTTTTACAATAAGGTCAAGTCCGATTGTAGGTTCATCAAGATAAAGCACTTTAGGATTATGTATAAGTGAGGCTCCCAAATCTGCTCTCATCCTCTGTCCCAAAGAAAGCGTCCTTACAGGCTGTGAGAAAAATTCCGGCAAATCAAGCACCTCATTCAGAAACTTCATCCTTTCTTCGTAGTCTGCGTCCGACACATCATAAATTTCCTTAAGAATTGTAAATGACTCCGACAAAGGCAAATCCCACCACAACTGTGTTCTCTGCCCAAATACAACGCCTATATTCTTGGCATTTTCAATTCTTTCCTTGCTTGGATCAATACCATTAACGGTACATACCCCCGATGTAGGTTTCAAAATTCCCGTCATCATCTTAATGGTGGTAGATTTGCCTGCACCATTGCTTCCGATATAACCAACGATTTCGCCCTCTTCAATTTCAAAAGAAATATCATCAACTGCCTTTTTTCTTACTTTCTCGTTAGAAAAAAGACCTTTAATTGCACCCTTTAAGCCCGGATATTTCTTCGATGAAACAAATTCCTTGGAGATATGTTCTACTTTAATCATTAAATCATCTCCTTTTCTTATAATGCAAACACTTGTTTTGCCATTATAACTAACATTGTTAGTATTGTCAACTGTTTTCTTGGAAAATTGGGGAGAATTGTTCTTGCGGAACTTCACGGGTTTTCTACCCTCCTGCTTATTTTCCTGCTCATTGGGTAGAATTTCCCTTGCGGAACTTCACGGGTTTTCTACCCTTTTGTTTATTTTCTGCCCCGCAGGTAGAAATTTTCTTGCAAAGCTTCACGAAATTTCTACCCTCTTGTTTATTTTCCACCCGTCAGGTAGATTTCTTCTTGTGGTTCTTCATATTTTCTCTACCCTTGAAGCCATTTTCCTGCTCAGCGGGTAGAAATCTCCTTGTAAGACTTCAATTTTTCTCTACCCACATGTCTCTTTCCTAACCCTCTAGGTAGAATTCTTCATGTCACTCATCAATTTTTCTCTACCCATATGCCTCTTTTCACGCTCTAGGGTAGAACCACTCATCAAGCCTCCCGTTGCCACAGCAATTATCCCCCAGATACCTACTCACCGTTGCCACAGCAATTATCCCCCGGATACCTACTCCGGCACCACGGCAATCGCCCCTTACCATAGCAGGGCAAAAAACCGAGTATGAAAACCATGCCAAACACACGAAAAAACCTCCGTCCACATTCCGTGAACGAAGGTTCAATATAACAGGGGCAGTAGGATTCGAACCCACGACCTGCGGTTTTGGAGACCGATATTCTACCAGCTGAACTATACCCCTATACAGTGGCTGTAAAAACGCCACTTGTATTTTATATCATATATTTGGAATAATTGCAAGCATAAAATAAATTATTTTGTGTTTTATTTTAGATTTTGTATTATTCTGTAATTTCTTCTGCCGAATCTTCTGAAACAGCTTCAAGACATCCTCTGACATTATCTACGATATCTCTCTGGACAGCAATTTCATGTTCCATTCCTCTTGATTCGTCATTAGCAACTGTAGCTGCATCAAGGATTTTGTTGAGGAGTGACTCTATCTGTATAGCCTTTTCATTCTGCTCAACGGAACGTTTGTAAATATCAGCCATAGCGTCAACTGTTATTTTAGCAAATTCCCTTACTCGCTCAACTGTATCTGTAATGTCCTTTGAGGATTTGGTTGACTGTGCGGCAAGCCCTCCGACTTCTTTGGCAACAACGGCAAATCCACGTCCGGCTTCACCGGCTCTTGCAGCTTCAATGCTGGCATTAAGGGAAAGGATGTTGGTTCTTCCTGCAATCTTGCCTACTGCTGTGGCAAATTCCTGAATGGTATCAGAGAACTCCTCTAATTTCTTGATGTTCTCTGTTGAAGTCTTGATAAGTTCATTCAAATCTCCAATATTATCAACAATATCTTTAATATTGGTAATTCCCTCCTTAACAAGGTTAAGTGATGTATCCGAAGAATTAATAACGTCAAATGCGTGTTTCTCAACTCTTGCCTGTGATTCATCAAGTTCATTAATAGTCTTCTGTAAATCCATAATAAATACCTCTTTCCTACAGCCCGATATTACTTAATTCGGATACTGATTTTATTCCAATTAACTTAATCCTGTCTTCTTTGCCGATTGACTTTAGACAGGCATAGGGAAGAATACATTCTTCATATCCTAGCTTGACAGCCTCCTGAACACGCTGTTTTGCCTGGCTTACTGCTCTTACTTCTCCTGTAAGGCCAACCTCGCCGAAGCAGAGCGTTCTGCTGCCTATAGGTCTGTTCTTAAAACCCGACATTATTGCAAGTACAATTCCAAGGTCTAACCCCGGTTCACTGACCTTAAGACCTCCTGCAACATTAAGATAAGCATCGCAGCCCGACAATTGCAGTCCGATTTTTTTCTCAAGCACAGCCATCAGCAGATTCATCCTGTTATAATCGGCACCTGCCGCAGTTCTTCTCGGAAGCCCGAAATTAGTGTGGCATACAAGTGCCTGTATCTCTACCAGAATAGGTCTTGTTCCCTCCATCAGACACACAACCACAGAACCCGGTTCACCCTCCGGTCTGCCGCTTAACATAAACTCTGACGGATTGAGTACCTCACGAAGTCCGTCCTGACACATCTCGAAAACACCAATCTCATTGGTAGCACCAAAACGATTCTTGACTGCCCTGATAATACGGTAATTCTCGCTTCTCTCGCCTTCAAAATAAAGCACCGTATCCACCATGTGTTCCAATACCCTCGGTCCGGCAACAACGCCCTCCTTGGTAACATGTCCGACAATAAAAACGGTAATTGAAAGGCCTTTAGCAATCTGGAGAAGAATATTGGTGGATTCTCTTACCTGCCCGACACTTCCCGGTGCTGACTCGTTTGTCTCACAATACATTGTCTGGATAGAATCAATTACTACCATATCGGGAGAAAAATTTCTGATTGCATCGCTTATCTTAGCCAGATTGGTCTCACAGAGCAGATAAAAATTATCAGGCATAGTACCGATTCTGTCTGCTCTCATCTTAATCTGTCTTAAAGACTCCTCACCGGAAACATATAATACTTTCCTGTCGACGGATACATTCCTACATACCTGTAAAAGTATGGTCGACTTGCCGATTCCCGGATCTCCTCCTACAAGAACCATCGAGCCGTTCACGATACCGCCGCCAAGAACCCTGTCAAGTTCGTCAAGTCCCGAAGTAAAACGAGCCTCCGACTCCGTATCTATCTGGGATACTCTTACAGGAACAGCCTGACCGCCCTGCGTGGGAACCGAAATTCCTTTCTTAACAACATTCTCAACAGGAGCCTCTACAAGCGTATTCCACTGTCCGCAGCCCGGACACTGTCCCATCCATTTAGATGTCTCATAGCCACATTCTTTACAGAAAAAAGCTGTACTTCTGCTCTTAGCCATTCTTCACCTTCTGTTAGTTTCTGATAATTTTAACAGGAACGCCTTCTCTTACAAGTTCAACGCTGATACTTAATTTACCGCTGATATTAGTCTTCATGCTTCCTATTGAAGCTCCGTCAACAAATACTTCGTATTCTGTCTCAGGTTCAAGTTCAAGAGTAATCTGTGGGTCATCTGAACCTTCTACCTTAAGCTCTACCTTGTTATCGCTTATTGAAAGGTTGTGGACTGTTGTTCCCGGTACAGACTCATAAACAAACATACCATTTTTCTCAAGCTTGGTAATTTCCTTAAAAGTCTTAACCTTGTAAATATCTCCGTTGTACTCTACGTTATCAAGCTTAGTCTTGGTATCCAGAAGATAATTTCCAAAGCTTATTGTACCGTCTCCCTCAATGTGAATTAACTCGTCTACTACAGACATATTGTGTCCTCCTGTGTGTTAAATTTAGTAACTTATTAATAAAAATATTATAATATATTTTCTGCTTTTTTTCTACACTATTTTACAGAAAAAACAAGTTTTTCGCTGTCTTCTTTTTTGTCGACATAAACAATATCCGAGCTCTTTATCCTGCCCTCCAGAATCTGTTCGGCAAGCTCATCCTCCACTTTCTGCTGGAGTGCCCTCTTTAACGGTCTGGCACCATATTTTTCATCATATCCCGCATCAACAATATAAGCTTTTGCGGCATCCGAAAGTTCGATGGTAATATCAAGCTGCTCCTTGATACGCTTATTGATTGAATTCATCATAATATCCACAATCTGGGCTACGTTTTCCTTACTAAGCATATGGAAAACAATCATTTCATCAATTCGGTTAAGAAATTCAGGTTTGAAAATTCTTTTAACCTCATCCATAACCTTGTTTTTCATATTTTTGTAGTCCTGTTCAGGATCTTTTGATGTGTTAAAACCAAGGTTTTTAGGCGAAACGATATTCTCGGCTCCTGCGTTGCTTGTCATTATGATAATAGTATTTTTGAAATCAACTTTTCTTCCTGTTGAATCCGTTACCATGCCGTCATCTAATATCTGTAAAAGCACGTTGAATACATCGGGATGTGCTTTCTCAATTTCGTCAAAAAGGATTACAGAATACGGATTACGCCTTACTTTTTCACTGAGCTGCCCGCCCTCTTCGTAACCTACATATCCCGGAGGCGAACCAATCATCTTGGATACGCTGTGTTTCTCCATATATTCCGACATATCAACTCTTATAAGAGAATTTTCATTTCCGAACATGGCATCCGCAAGTGTTTTTGAAAGCTCGGTTTTACCGACACCCGTAGGTCCGAGGAAAAGGAATGACCCAATCGGTCTCTTAGGGTCTTTAAGTCCTACTCTACCTCTTCTTATTGCTCTTGCAATGGATGTTACCGCCTCGTCCTGTCCCACAACACGTTTGTGAAGAGTCTCTTCAAGCTTCATCAGACGTTCTGATTCTCCGATTGAAAGCTTGTTGACAGGGATTTTAGTCCAGTCTGACACAACTAAAGCTATGCTTTCCTCATCTACCACAAGATTTCTGTTGTTTTTCTCGTTCTGCCATTTTGTATTGAGTTTTTCAAGTTTTTCATACTTCTTAAGCTGTTTTTTCTTGATTTCCCCGGCTTTCTCATAAGCTTCAGCTTTGATTGCTTCCTCTTTGTCAGCTTCAAGTTTTTCGATTTCAGCTTCCGTTTTGCTTATTTCTTCCGGCTTAATAAATGCTCCGAGTCTGACTTTTGAAGATGCTTCATCAATAAGGTCAATGGCTTTATCAGGTAAAAATCTGTCATTGATATATCTCTTTGAAAGCTTCACGGCAGAATGAAGTGCTTCATCCGTTATTGTAACGCCGTGATGTGCCTCATAAGTTTCCTTTAATCCTTTGAGAATTTCGTATGCTTCCTCTTCAGACGGTTCATCCACATTAACAGGCTGGAAACGTCTTTCAAGTGCAGCATCTTTTTCTATATATTTACGGTATTCGTCGATAGTTGTGGCACCGACAATCTGCACTTCGCCCCTTGCAAGGGAAGGCTTAAGTATGTTAGAAGCGTCAATCGCTCCTTCCGCACCGCCTGCACCTATAATAGTGTGAAGCTCATCTATAAAAAGAATAACATTGCCGGCATCCCGTACTTCTTTAATTACCTTTTTGATTCTTTCTTCAAATTCACCACGATATTTTGAACCGGCAACCATTCCCGAAAGGTCAAGTGTAAGAAGTCTTTTGCCTCTTATGGTGTCAGGTACATTACCCTCTGCTATTTTGATTGCAAGCCCTTCCACAACCGCAGTTTTTCCTACGCCCGGTTCTCCTACAAGGCACGGATTGTTTTTGGTTCTTCTGCTGCCAATCTGGATAACTCTCTGAATCTCATTTTCACGTCCTATAACAGGGTCGAGTCTGCCTTCTTCCGCAAGTGCCGTTAAATCCCTGCTGTACTGGTCAAGGGTTGGAGTCTGGCTCTTTTTATTTTTACGGTTAAAAGATACCTCCTCTTTATAGTTATTGCTGTCCTCGCCCATTGCTATCACTGTATCAATGTAGGCTTTCTGGATTTTCACGCCTATTGTTCCCAGCAGACGCGTTGCAACACAGTCCTGTTCTTTTAACATACCTATAAAAATATGTTCCGTCCCGATAAGACCTGATTTGAACCTTTTTGCTTCTTTTCTTGCATTTTCAAGAATTCTTGCAGCTCTTGGAGTATAGGAATCAGGTTCTTTTAATCCCACATTCTTCTCAGGAACTATAAGTTCCTTGATAAGCTCCACGACTTTGCTTTCTTCAACGCCGTTATTCACAAGTACGGCATTGGCAATACATTCTTCCGTCCTTAAAAGTCCGATAAGGATATGTTCAGAACCGACACTGCCGTGTCCAAGTTCAAACGCCGCTTCCGTGGCATTCTGGAGTGCCGTCTCGGCTTTTTTGGTAAATCCACTTTCCATATATATATTCCTCTTTCTTATCTGTGAAATAATCAGATTATTTCAGGGAGATATTTTCTGATATATTCTGCTCTTAATACATCTGTCTCTGCAACAGACATTGCCTTGCCCGAATTCTGTCTTAAAACAGCGGGCTGTATATTCATTATAAGTTCGTTGACATTGTATTTTTCGTCGTGTGCAAACTGTAATACGCCTAACGATACGCCTGTCATAAGTTCCGATATGAGAACCATGGAATCTTTTAATGAAAGTTTTCTTGCATATTTTAAAACACCGTATGATTTGTAAATCTCATCATCCATCTGTATTTTATCTTTTTTATAAAAATGTTCTCTCTGTTCTTTTTCCTGATTGACAATCTGCATTACAATATCGTCAAGGTCCTTTATAACCTCGCGTTCATCCTGACCAAGGGTCTTTTGTGTGGATATCTGGTATAAATTACCGTATCCGTTCTGTCCGTCGCCGTAAACTGTTCTGAATTTAAGCCCGAATCTTCCAAGCTCCGCACTTATATCGTTAAGTCTTCTTGCATCCGACAGGGAAGGCAGGTGAAGTGTGTATCCCGCTTTCATGCCTGTTCCGGTGTTGGTAGGAAAAGTTGTCTTATAGCCGTATTTTTCATCAAAAGCATAATCAAAATGTGCGTCTATATAATCATCAATTTCATTGGCTTTCTTAAAACAGCTCTGGATATCCATTCCGTTACATAATACCTGTATTCTTACATGGTCCTCGCCGTTTAAAAGGACAGAAGTTCCTTCATCCTCCGATAAAATAACCGCACCATTATTTTTACCTGCAAGATAAGATGTTATTACCCTCTTTTCTTTAAGGGCATTACGGCCTGATTCGCTGCACTCCTTCATATAAAGGCATCTGAACTCATCGGGATAATCGGTCTCAAACCTTTTTGCAACCGAGTTAATCATCTTAGCAGCATCCTCATCGCTTATTTTGTCGGCAAAAAGATAATCGTTAAAATTTCTGGCAAGCCTGATTCTGCTTGATATTACAATATCACCGGCAGTTTCTTCGTGTTCATACCATTTAAGCATTTTTACCTTCCTTTCTGCTAAGTTCAGCTATCAAATCCCTTAATCTGGCTGCTTCTTCAAAATCTTCTTCTTCAACCGCCGATTTTAATTTTTTTCTTAATATTTCTATTTCTTTTTCAAGGTTGTTATCTTCTTCTCTTTCAACATATTCCAAAGACTCCTCCTCGGACTTACCGTATTTCATAGGCTTCTTGCCCATATATACGTTACTGCCGTGGATTTTTTTCATTTTATCGGATATAAGAAGTCCGAATATATCGTAACATACAGGACATCCGAACCTTGAATTCTTAACAAATTCACCGTATGTTGTCTTGCAATTAGGGCATGTCACATTAACCGATTTATCATTTTCACCGTTGCCTGATACAATGGCCTTGCCGCCCAGTATTCCAGATATCAGTCTGGTAAAATTCTCGTCGTTTTCAAAAATACTGCTGTAAAAACTTACGTCTGTATTAGCCGCACATTCACTGCAAAGATGGTGTTCGCTTCTGACACCGTTAATTACCTCCGCATAGTGAAATGTTGCCTGGTTTTTATTACATTTTTCACAAAGCATTTGATATCCTTCCTTTTTATTTTATTCCAAATTCACTTATAATATCGTCAACAAGTGCATGTATTTCCGCTGATGTTATATCTTTACACATTGCCTTTGCAATAGATACCCTCAAATCCCTCGAAAGAGATTCCATGGCTTCTATCTTATCGGCATCAACAGCTATAACGGCACCGTATCTTCTATCCAGTTTAATATATCCTTCCTGCTTAAGAATTGTGTATGCTTTATTAACAGTGTGCATATTAATTCCTATATCCTCAGCCATCTGTCGTACTGATGGAAGTGAATCGCCTTCGTGTATATCATCATTGGCAATACTCATTATAATCTGGTGGCATAGCTGGATATAAATTGCCTCATCACTGTTAAAATCAATACTAAATACCATATTCTCAACTCCTTGTGCCGTGTTATATGCATAATATAACAAGTAAACGCAGCAAAAGCAATAGTTTTGCCCTGCTGCGCTCAAATTTAATACTTTTTTTATTTTTCTTCAGAATCTGATGTGGCTTCTTCTTCGGATACTTTTTCGGTCTCCGTTGTATCGGCTTCCTGTTCTTCCACGGCTTCACTTACAGGTTCTTCCTGTTCTTCTGCGGTTTCGTTAACAGGTTCTTCGTCAGGTATTGCCTCTGTTGTTTTTTCATCGGTTGCGGCAAATTCTTCATGATATACATCATGTTTCTTTGTCTTTTTACTGATTAAAAATACAACTACGCCTGCTATGACAATCAATAACAAAGCTCCGCCTATTATAATAATATTTTTATGGTTAAAGGTAACTCCGTCATCGTTTTTTTCTGTAACAGGTGTTGAAACCGTCTCATCCGGTGTTGTAGTCTCGTCTTCAACAATTTCAGGGGATGTGGTACGCAATCTTTGTATTGTGCCCTCTACAGTATCGTAAGAATACCACGAATACTTTTTATTGGAGTTCATTGCGTAAAAATAAATATATTCTCCGTCAACGTATCCTTTTATGGTCTTATCCTTGACTTTTACATCCGTTTCCTCGCCTGCCATTGATGTATCGGTCTTGCGGCTGTCAAATACATAATATGTATTTTCGGAATTAGATATTACAATATAAGGATAAAAATTTTTACCGTCATATATATAAAAGTTTCCGTTTCCTTCAGAATCCACAAGATACATAAGTGTAAATCCTGTTGTACTTCCCGTTGCGGTTATTACATCTTTTCCGTTATATGAACCAAGTTCTACTTCATATCCATCAGGGACACTGCCTGCATCAAACTCAGATGACACGTCATATTCTTTGCCGTCTATAGTTACCTTAAAACTTGCAGGCGGTTCTGTCGGTGGTTCAGTTGGTGCCTCTGTCGGTGGTTCTGTAGCCGGTTCAAGCCTGAATATATTGAGGTTATATTTCATTGCTTTGCCATTAGGAGCATAACTTGTAATTGTAACGTAGTTATTGCCAACCGCAAGATTATCTCTGTTACCCGATATCTCTACTCTGCCGCCCTGTGAGCTTGTAGCTGCCACATTAACGGATGTTACGGAATTATCCACATAACATACATAATCCAATGTCCATTTGGCAAATGCAGGACTTAAGTTAGCGCCTCCTACCTGAATTGAACTGAGTGTGGCATCATCGGAACCCGGTGCCGGAGGTGCTGTAACATTAACGGAAGCAGAACCGCACGCAGGACTAAAATCATTACCATCAGTATTAATAAACTGCTGTCCTTCAATTGTAAAATTACCGGTTCCTGTCTGGTTAGCTTTGAAAGTGATATTCCACTTATACTCGGTCTGTTCCTCTAATCCACCTAGAATTTCAAAAGGTATCGTACCATCATATCCATCACCTGAATCCCCCATACCACTCACATACGAAAAAATAATTTTATCGTATTTAAGACGAAACATGGAATATGTTATTCCTACAGGGTTATTTAATTTAACCTCCACAGTAATTGTATTGCCTGCAATTATTTCTCCGGCACTTGCAGTAACAGTAATGGTGCCTTCTGACGCATAAGTCTTTTCAGGCTTTGAGAATATTGTAAAACATATTGAAATGCACAGCAAAGCAATCAGCATTATTTTAATTAATTTGTTATTTTTAGACATTACTTACTCCTTTATTTCTGTTCAATCACAGTTCCTTTAATAATATATCTTCTCATAACAGCAAAATCATATATGTCTACGCCTTTATTTTCCTTATGTATATCTGCTGCTTCAAGGAATATTCCTGATAATCCTGTTTTCTTAATTATAAGTTTTCTTATATAAGCAAAGTCATATATATCTATCTTTCCGTCACCATTGACATCACCATATATTACAATATTTTTTGACATATATAATGTACCGTTTGTATCATGGATTCTTAACATATCACCTGTGCCGATAATCTTATCTCCGGACTTTACATTACCTGAGCTGTCGGTAATCTGAGCCGTTCCGCCTGTAACCTTAAGTCTTTGAAGGGCGGTATTTACCGTGTCTCCCACGGCAAAATTATGGATATACTGATCTTTTAATTTAAGTTCCTTAAAATCAATATTTACCTTGGTAAGCCTTGTAATATCCACTTCATAAGTCTTATGCTCGCTTCTGTCGGAGGCTGACGGATATACATCTATGTACACCTTGGTTGTTCCCTCAGGCAGATTGATATTACCTGTTGTTCCGTTTGCAAGAACGGTTGTTGTACTGCCCGTTCTCATCTCAACAGTTGCTATTGACGATTCCGTCTTATAATTTAATGCTAAGGACGTAACATCATTGGCAACTCTCATGGTGTATTTATAAGTATTCATGTTAAAGGTCTCATTAAATCCTGACTTACTTGATGAAAGAGACGTCAGGTATGTACTGCCTTCCGCCCTTGTGACCTTAACTTTATAAGTCTTAGTTGTGCCATATTCTGATTTGCAGACAATATTAAACTCATTATTGCCGACTTTCAGGCTATGTGTTCCGGTTCCCGATATCGAGGATGTTTTAGCGTAAGCCGATGCCGACAATTTAATCTGTGACACCTTATATGGAACAACCAGTGAATATTCTGTTGTCTCAGAATTAAAGGTTGGTGTAAGACCTGCACTACTGCTCTTTCCGTCCATATCTATAAGCGTTGCGCTTATTCCAGAAAGCCTTGTATTAGGGTTAGCCGTTGTCTTTTCATCCCCGGATGGTGAAGCCGGTTTTTTACATGATGAAGGCATATTGTTATATACAGGGATTCTGAATACAAAAGACGAATTAAGAAGTCCCGCATTCTTATAAGTCTCGTATATCTTACTGCCTTCAGTCAATGTTGCGGTAAGATTCTGTGCATACTGCTTCCAGTAATAATATTTAGGATTGACCACACTGAACATTTCAAAATATATTGTATCCTGACCTATCTCTATATAACCTGTGTATACTTTAACGGCACCGCCCATTATTGCAAGATATGGGCTTGTCCAGCCTTCAGCCTTCGCTTCCTTGCCTCCGTTATTGATAACAGTCTGCTTGCCATCTCCTGCCGCTCCTATGTTGAAAAAGTTATAATATACCGTATTACCATCGCCGTTTGCCTGATAAAAATTACTGCCGTCTTTGGTTGACACACCTTTGCCAAGCTCATCGTTGCTTGTACCTTTTTCCTGACGAAGTCTTATAGCAAGATGTATTGCACTCACTTTAGACTTTTTTGCAGCTTCAACTATTACCTGTGCATAAGTCATATTATTAGGTGCTCCGGGACATACCGTATTATACATAAATGTTCCGTTAAGTGTGGAATTAACAAGGTCAACCGTATCGTGACTGCCGTCATAACTTAACTTTTCAAACATGTATATATAGCTCTCGTTAAGCCAGTTTCTCGGGTCCATTACATAAGAAATAGCGGCAGTCGACGCCTGATTCCAATATCCCGTATCAAAGCTTACCCAGTTATTGGCTGAATAGTTATACGCACCGCTGACATCATCATAAGCTTTCCACGCAGTAGGTGTCTGATACCATGCCCATTCCCCATTAGATTTAAGGTCCGCAAGTCCAAGTGACATACTATGACCGGCTGCCGGAACAAGTTTTCTTTTTAATGCAGCCTCATTTTTAAGCACTTCATTCCAGTCAAGCCCTGTATTGAATGCTTCAAAAGTCCAGTTAGGATGTTTATCATGCAAAGCCTGTATGTAAGGTCTGTATGATTCCGGAAAAGACTTAAGCATCTGTTCAAATGAGGTATCTGCCATGATATCGTATATATTTTTTCCGACGATACCTCCTACCAGTAAAACAACTGCAGTAAGGAGACATACTATTTTATTAAAGAATTTCTTTGTATTACTCATTACTTTATCCTGTCAATTTGTATTTATTTACATTATAAAAAGAAATGCCCTCAAGGTCAACCTAAGGGCACTTCCAAATATTGTATTTTTGTGAATATTCTGTGAAATTACAGATTCAGACCCTTTGCTTCATCACAGCCAAGTACAATGTTCATACACTGTATCGCAGCGCCTGACGCACCTTTTCCAAGGTTATCAAAACGTGATGAAAGAAGGATTCTGTCATCATTGCCACAAACATATATTTCCATTCCGTCCCATCCGGAACATGAATTGGCTGCCATAAAACCGTTAAGTTCTTCTGTCTGTGCATCGAAAGGTTTTACATTGATAAATTTCTCACCCTTGTAGAAATCCGCAAATACTTTCTGAAGCTCCTCCGGTTTCATACCTATCATATCCGTATAAAGAGGAATATTAACAATCATTCCACTGTAATAATCATCTACAATAGGAGTAAAAAGAGGTTCCCTTGAAAGTCCCGTAACCGCTTTCATTTCTTTAAGATGTTTATGTTTCTGTGTAAGTGCGTACTCTCTTGGGGCATTCATTTCCACAGTCTTTTCATCCGATTCATATATGGCAATGGTCTTTTTACCTGCTCCGCTGTAGCCTGAAAGGGCAAATGCGGAAATCGGAAAATCAGGTTTGATTATTCCCATTTTCACAAGCGGATAAGCAAGTGAAATAAATCCTGAAGCATAACAGCCCGGATTGGCAATTCTCTTACTATTCCTTATATTCTCCCTGAATTCTTCCGAAAGTTCAGGAAATCCGTAAGCCCAGCCTGGATTTGTTCTGTGTGCCGTTGAGGCATCTATTATTGTAACGTTTTCATTCTCCACAAGTGAAACAGCTTCAACCGCAGCCGCATCAGGGAGACACAAAAAAGTTATGTCCGATTCATTTATATATTTTCGTCTTTCATTAACATCTTTACGAAGTTCACTTGGGATTGTAAGAATCTCTATATCGTCCCTGCCTTTGAATCTTTCATTAATTCTAAGACCTGTAGTGCCCTCGCTTCCGTCAATATATACTTTTGTCATAGTATGCTCCTTAGTTCATATTCTCTATTGATTTACCTATATCATGGCGCATATATTTGTTTTCAAAATCAACCCACTCGGTTGCAGCATAAGCATTGGCTCTTGCTTCTTTGAGTGTATCGCCTTTTGCGGTAATTCCGAGAACTCGTCCGCCGTTAGTCACAATGTTGCCGTTATCGTCAAACTTTGTTCCGGCATGGAAACAGTAATAACCATCTTTGCCTTTGAAATTATCAAGACCTGTTATAATCTTGCCTTTTTCGTATGCAAGAGGATATCCGTCGCTTGCAAGAATAACGCATACACATGCTTTATCTTCAAACTGAAGGTCAATCTTATCAAGCGTTCCGTCAATACAGGCATTGAATACGTCAATAATGTCATTTTTAAGTCTTGGAAGAACAACCTGTGCTTCAGGGTCACCAAAACGTGCATTGTATTCAAGGACTTTTGGTCCCTTAGGTGTAAGCATGAGTCCGAAGAAAATAACGCCTTTAAATTCCCTGCCTTCTGCTTTCATTGCATCAACCGTTGCCTGATATATGTATTTCTTACAAAAATCATCAACTTCTTCTGTGTAGAAAGGGCTTGGTGAAAAGTTACCCATTCCGCCTGTGTTAAGACCCTCGTCACCGTCTTTTGCCCTCTTATGGTCCTGGGCTGATGACATTATCTTAATTGTATTGCCGTCAACAAAAGAAAGTACGGATACTTCCCTGCCTGTCATAAACTCTTCTATAACGATGGTATTACCGGCATCACCAAATTTTTTATCAAGCATAAGTTCGTCAACGCCTGCCAATGCTTCTTCCTTGGTGTTGCAGATAAGAACACCTTTACCC